>DATEHD010000483.1:0-2838 GCA_035279765.1 Candidatus Krumholzibacteriia bacterium
TGTTGCGCGCGGCACCGAAGAACCGCTTCGGCTTCTGCAGCGCGTTCGCGTCGACACCGCCCGACAGAATCTTGCCCGAGTGCGGTACGACCACGTTGTGCGCGCGGCCGAGGCGTGTGATCGAGTCGAGCAGAATCACGACGTCCTTGCCGTGCTCCACCAGGCGCTTCGCCTTCTCGATCACCATGTCCGCGACCTGCACGTGGCGGTCCGCGGGCTCGTCGAACGTGGACGACACGACTTCGACATTCGTGCCCTTCACGTTCTCTTCCATGTCGGTCACCTCTTCGGGCCGCTCGTCGATCAGCAGCACGATGAGGTAGACCTCGGGATGATTCTCGATGATGGAGTTGGCGAGCTTCTGCATCAGGATCGTCTTACCGGCCTTGGGCGGGGACACGATCAGACCGCGCTGTCCCTTGCCGATGGGGGCGAGAATGTCCATCACCCGCATCGACAGATCGCCGTCTTTCCGCTCCAGCTTGAGCTGTTTCTCGGGATAACGCGGGCGGAGGTTGTCGAACGCGACGCGATGCTTGGCCTTCTCGGGTTCTTCACCGTTGACGACTTCGACCTTCAGCAGCGCGAGATATCGCTCGCCTTCCTTCGGCGGCCGGACCTGGCCCGTGATCGTGTCACCGGTCCGCAGATCGAACCGCTTGATCTGGCTGGGCGAGACGTAGATGTCGTCGGGACCGTACAGGTAGTTCCAGTCGGCGCTGCGCAGGAATCCGTAACCTTCCGGAAGGATTTCGAGCACCCCTTCACCGCGCAGAACGGTGTCGGAATCGAGAAGTGATTGCTCGATGCGGAAGATGAGATCTTGCTTGCGGAGCCCGGAGTAGTTGGTGATGTTCAGGCTCTCGGCCATCGCGTGTAGTTCCGCGACGGATTTTCTCTTGAGTTCGGCGATATCCACGTGTGCTTCAGCTCCGTTAAGTGCTACGGTGGGGAAAACCCCGGGATGGGGGATTGGTCCTGGTTGAAATGGAAACTTGGGAAATGAGCGGTGTGCGACGAAGTCATAGTAGGACGGGCGCTTCGGCGAGTCAAGAGCGGCTGTGAGTCTGACCTCATACCTGGTCGCCTGGAGGACCACCCCCCTCCACGATCGTGAAGTCGTTGATGCACTTGTAGATCCGGTTCACGCTGCACCATCCGCCGAGCTCCAAAAAGCGTTGATCGAGTGGCCCGGCTCCTACTACTGGTCGAACGAGCCAGACGGCCGCCACATCGTGCTCACCCGGCCGACGAGCAAGCAGCGCGAAGCGTGGACAACGCACCTGCTGCTGTTCATCGGCACTCTATTTACGACTACCGTCTCCGGTGCAGTCATGACCGGGCACTTGCCTCCCGAGTTGAGCTTTTTGCTTCATCCTTCATCCTGGGGTGGGGTTTTCATCCGTGCATTGGCCGGCGGTTTCGTTTTTTCGCTTCCCCTTCTCGCCATCCTCCTCTCCCACGAATTGGGTCATTACCTCACGGCTAAGCGCTACAACCTCAACGTCTCTCCGCCCTTCTTCTTGCCGGGACTGCCGACACCCATCGGGATCGGGACATTCGGAGCGTTCATCCGGCTCCGCACCATCCTCACCGACCGGCGGCAGCTGCTCGACGTTGGCGCGGCGGGGCCGATCGCCGGATTCGTCATCGCGCTTCCCGTCCTGTGGTGGGGACTCGCCCACAGCGAAGTCATCAACCCGGGCTCCTCCGGGATGTCGGTTCAATCCGGATGGGGACTGTGGCCACTCGGCGATTCCATCGTCACACGGCTCGTGAGAGGACTTACCCATCCGGGTGGCGGCGAAGTGCTGCTGCATCCAGTCGCCTTCGCCGGATGGGTTGGGATGTTCGTGACGATGCTCAACCTGTTGCCGATCGCTCAGCTCGATGGTGGGCATATCCTCTACGCCGCCTTGCCCAGGGCTCAGCGCTGGGTGGCGCGCGCGATCTGGATCGTGATCATCCTGCTCGGATACTTCTCGAAGAGCTGGCTGATCTGGGGCGTGATCGTTCTAGTGCTGTCGCGCGGGCAGTTTGGGCATCCGCCGGTCCTCGACGCTTACCGGCCCCTTCCGAGATCGAGGATGTGGCTGTTGGTCGCAAGCCTTGTCCTGTTCGTTCTGACCTTCACGCCGGTCCCCTCGCCCTAGCTATTGCATAACTCCATGGCGTTAATAATGTTGTTTGAAACCAGCCCTGGAACGGCATGCCCGCACAACCGGCCAGATATACGCCAGCTGTTGCGACCGACACGGTCGTTCACGATCTCCCCCCCATTCATTTCGACGGACAATCCATAGAAATCCGACTCTTCCTGCGCCGCACCGAGGACGGTGTGTGGCGTGGCCGGATCATGTTTGGTGCCGAGGGGACGGAGGCGGAGCGCTCGAGCGCCGAGATCTTCTGTGCGGATGTGGAGCAGGACCTGTGGCAGTCGGTGCGGGACCTGCGAGACCACCACCTGCGGGACCTGTACCGCTCGTTGCTTTGATGGGGGGAGCGGATCCGAAGTCGCTGTCAAAGTTGCGGCACGACCTTTCCAACCCGTTATCGGCCATCCTTGCCGAGACTCAGCTCTTGCTCCTCTCGTCCAAGAAATACGATGAGGAGACGCTGGCCGGCCTCAAACAGATCGAGGACCTGGCGCGCAAGATGCGCCAGACACTGCAAAGCCTAGAGTGAGCCGGCGGCACCGTCCCCGCTTCTCCCCCGCCACGGCGTGGTGGCCTCCCCGTCGACTGCGGTTGGCTTTCCTTAATACGGTCCTGCGCTTGAGACGGAAAACGAGAAACGGGAAACGTGTCCCGTTGCGCGTTTCCCGTTTCCCGTGATACG
>DATEHD010000484.1:0-8434 GCA_035279765.1 Candidatus Krumholzibacteriia bacterium
AATGAAACGGCCACCACGGACCACGCTGCGCCCCAGGCGCGCGCAGGCGGCAGCGATGCGTTCTGGAGCACGCCGGGCAAGCTGCTAGAAACGCTGCTCGTGGGCTCGCCCAACCCGTTCCACGATTCGGTGAGCATCGACTACCAGATTCCGCACCGCGTCGTGGATGAGGATGGGACCGAGCACACGCTCGACGGCACCAGCCTGCCCACCAGCGTGAAGATCTACAACGTGGCCGGCCGCCTTGTGGCAACACTCCTGGATGAGCCCCGCTCGCCGGGGCAGTACCGCGTGGGCTGGACGGCCCGCGGCGAAGACGGCGCATCGCTCGCCAGCGGCGTCTACTATGTGAAGCTCCAGATCGGCAAGCGCTCGGTCACGATGCGCATGGTCCAGCTCAAGTAAACCCCGGAAATTACTGCCCCCCGCTTTCGACCCGGCGCCCCGTTTGCTATAATCGGTGTGTGCGGACCCTGAGCCGCCCGAGGAATGCCATCGAAACTCGTCTGACCAACAGAATGGGAGCCCTTCCCCCGCGGTGAAACGAACCACGTTCGAATTCATTCGTCGTGCGCGGGTCGAGAGGGCCTACCTGGTCGGCGTGACTCTTCCGGGGAGTACCGCCGCCGCAACCCAGGACCATCTCGACGAACTGGCCCAGCTCGCCGCCACGGCGGGCGCTGAAGTTGTCGGCCGCGCCGTGCAGGGGCGCACCCGGGTCGACATCACCACATACATCGGCGAAGGCAAGGTCCAGGAGCTCAAGCAGATCTGCGAAGAGTGGGCGGTCAATCTCGTCATCTTCGACGATGACCTCTCACCGGCGCAGGGCAAGAACCTGGAAAAGCTGCTCAACGTGCGCGTCATCGACCGCAGCGAATTGATCCTCGACATCTTTGCGCGCCACGCCAAGACGCAGCAGGCCAAGATCCAGGTCGAGCTCGCGCAGCTCGAGTATTCGCTGCCGCGCCTGAAACGATTCTGGGAACACCTCGAGCGCCAGGCCGGCGGTATCGGCGCGCGCGGCCCCGGTGAAACCCAGCTCGAAGTCGACCGCCGGAAGATTCACCAGCGCATCTCGTCGCTCAAGCGCCAGCTCAAGAAAATCGACGCACGGCGTGAAACGTTGCGTCGCGCGCGCAGCGGCCGGCATGTGGCGGCGCTGATCGGCTATACCAATGCCGGCAAATCCACCGTGATGAAGGAGCTCACCGGCGCCGACGTGCTCGTGCGCGACCAGCTCTTCGCCACCATCGACACCACCACGCGCAAGATGAATGGCAACGGCCACGCCGGCTCCAACGGCAATGGAAACGGCAACGGCAAGGGCCACCATGATGTGCTGTTGATCGACACGGTGGGATTCATTCGCAAACTCCCCGATCACCTGAAGACGAGCTTCAAAGCCACCCTCGGCGACACCGCGCAGGCCGAGCTCTACCTGCACGTGGTCGACATTTCGCATCCGGCCTGGGAAGAGCAGCGCGACATCGCCGACGTGACGGTGCGCTCGATCGAGAATCCCGGAGTCGAAACGATCTACGTGTTCAACAAGATCGACCAGGTCTCGCCCGATATCCTGGAGGGAATGAGACAGCGCTTCCCCGACGCGGTGTTCATCTCCGCGGTGGATGGCGTCGGCATCGGAACCCTGCGCGAGCGCATCGAGTCGTTCTTCTACGGGAAGAATGTGGACGTGGAAGTGGTGCTCTCGGCCGGCGACGGCAAGCACATCTCCATGGTGCGCGGGCTTCTCCACGATGCGCGCAACCGCTACGAGCATGATCTGTGCGTCTTGCGCGGGACCATCGAGAGCCGACTCATGGGCCGGCTCGAAGCCATCCCGGGCATACAAGTGCGCTACTTGATGTAGCTACTTCTTCGAAGTTCTCGCGACTATCCAATCGCCCATCGTCTTCAACGCCACCGGGGAGATCGTCTCTTCAATCTTGCCGTATTCCATCGGCGAGCCCGTCGTCGCGGTTTGAAACAAGTGGTTCAAGCCGGGCAGCTCCTGCACCGTGACATCCTTGTTGCCGCCGTCCTTGAGCGCCTTCTCGATCGTGGGCAGATTCATCTTCGAACTGACCTGGAGATCAAGCGAGCCATTGATGGCGAGCACGGGCTGCTTCACATTGCGCAGTGTTTCCTCAGGTCTGAGCGTGAGCAGGTAGCGGGACCAGCGCGACGTGATCAACTGTGCAATGCCGTTCGCCTGCTGGCCCGCCATTTCCGCCTTGGTGGGATCGAGTGCCGCGAGCTGCGTCTTCAGAGAATCTGAAACCGCCGCACACTGCTTCTGCACCGACGCTGAGTCGGCCGGGCTGGCTGCGATCTGGCACATGCGGCGGGTAGCAGCGCCGACGTACCCGATCACCTGGTCACTGGCTCCATTGACGCGCGCGAGGTCGGACAGTTGTCGCACCAGCAGGTCGTCGGCATGCACACCCACACCCGCCATCATGACAATGAACGACACATCCTTCGAGCGCGACGCCACGATGGGTGCGATGATGCCACCCTCGCTGTGACCAATCAGTCCAATTTTCTTCGCGTTCACGTCCTTGCGTGTCTTCAAGTACTCAACGCCGGCGAGAACATCGTCGACAAAGTCCTTCGTCGTGGACGCCGCGAAATTACCTGTCGATTTTCCCACGCCGCGGTCATCGACACGCAATACCGCAATGCCCTGCCGGGTCAGATAGTCGGAGAGCACGAGGAACGGCTTGTGCGTCATGACGTTTTCGTCACGGTCCTGCGGACCCGAGCCCGTGATCAACAAGACCACCGGGAACGGACCTCCCGTGCGTGGCTTGGTGAGCGTACCCGCCAGCGTAATCTTGGCGCGCGGATTCGGATACGAGACCTCTTCAGTGTCGTACGGTAACGGCGCCTTCGGCTCCTGCGGGCGGTTGGGTGCTTGCAACGTGCTCGCATCGCCGCGCGCGAGGTTCAGCGGAAATGACAGACCACCCTGGGCCCACGTCCCGGTGATGCTTTTGCCGTCTGCGTTCAGCGTTCCTTCGTACACCCCGCCGATGGAGCTTACTTCGACGCGCACCTTGGCGCCGTCCACGCTCACCATGCTCAATGGAATCGCACCGGTACCCTGATCCGGGCTCTCCATGCTGCCGCCCCATGCGGCGCCGGTGTAGGAAAGGTGGAGAAGGATACGCAGCTTCTGCGCACCCGCGTCGAGCGCCCCGGCCCAATCACCGGC
Source organism: Candidatus Krumholzibacteriia bacterium (assembly GCA_035279765.1). Lineage (GTDB taxonomy): Bacteria > Krumholzibacteriota > Krumholzibacteriia > WVZY01 > JAKEHA01 > JAKEHA01. Next base: position 3,221 of record DATEHD010000484.1, read on the forward strand.
AAACGGCTGCGATGCAACCTGTGGCGTGGGCGTGGCTGCTGTTGCGGGCGGAGTTGTCGTCGCGGCGGCGCGCGCGAACGTCAACGGAATCTGTTCACCACCCTGTGTCAGTGTCCCGTCGATCTGCTTGCCATCTTTGCTCAGCGTGCCGCGGTATTCACCGTCAATGGCGTCGACCGCCCAGTAGAGATCTTTCTCGCCCACAGTCACTTCGGAAAGAGCGATTCCGTAACCACCCTGGTCCGGGCTGTCTGTCGTCCCGCTCCACTTGCCGTCCGCGTAGGCCAGGTGGATCACGACGCGAATCGGTGTTCCGATATCCAGCTTGCCCTCCCAGTCTCCCACGAACTTCTCCGGGGATGTCGTCTTCGCCAGGCCGGCGGACGCAGTGAGGGTGATCAACGCGAGCGCAACAAGAAGAGAACGCATCGGATTGCTCCTATTTGTGAGGAAGGGTTTCCGTCGCGGCGGTTCTGCGAGCGTACTCTTCGTAGAACTTCGCCTTCACGTTGTCGAGCAGAGGTGAGTTGGCTTTCTGCTCGTAATTATAGTCCAACTGCCGGAGCACAAAATACGACAAAGCCACGAATGCCACCGGGATCAGGAACGGCAGGCGGCGGCGCCACGGCCGCTGGTAGAGCAGCCGCGCGGCCAGCACGGTGCCGGTGGCGAGAATCATCTGGAAGCTCACCGACACGAGGTACAGGAATCGAATGTCGAGCCAGTCTTTGGGAAAGCGAAAGAAGCAGAACGGCGCCACGACGATGTATGTCCACGCAATGAAGAACCGGATCACGCGGTTGCCGAACACGAATCCGAAGAGTGAGAACGACACGATGCACAAGAGGATCACCACGCGAATCGCGGTGGCGAACTCGTAGATGAACTTGACCACCGGCCCGGCTTCGCTCACCAGCGTCGAGGAATGAATCGGAAACACCATGCGCACCAGGTAGGCGGCAAGATTGCGCATGATCGAGAGCGGGCTCAAATCGAGGTCGCTGGCGCCGGGAATCTCGCCCTGCGCGATGAGCTTTACCCCGAGCACCAGCAGCGCGATGGCGGCGAACATGGTGAAATTCCTGTCGAACACGCGGCGGCCGGTCTGGTCGCGATAGAACAGGTTGAACGCGAGCATCAACCCCAACAGAGAGAACGACGTCGTCTTGGAGAGCAGGCTCAGCGTGAAGAACACGAGACAGAGATTGAAATTCCTTTTCCAGAGCGCACCGCGCTCCTCGGTCTCGTTCTTGATGTAGTAGATCATGGTGGTGAGCGTCATGGTCGTGATGATGAGGTCGCTGATGCCGCTCACAGTCATCACCGACTTCCCGAAATTGCCCACCGCAAACTCGAACAGGAGCCCCGACAGCACGGCGATGGCGCGGTCTTTGAGCATCGTGCGCACGAGCAGGTACACCAGGAAGGCGTTGATCGAGTGCACGAAGATGTTGAACAGGTAGTACGCCCGGGCGTCGATGTGGAAGGTCTGGAATTCGAGGTAGAAGATCAGGTTCAGGATGGGCTGAAAGGTCTGGTGCAGCCGCGTCGAGAAGACCTCGTGCCAGTGCTCCCCGATGCGCATGGCCTGGAGCAGGTAGTTCCAGTCGTCCCCGTGCCAGAAGGAGTTGTCGAGCACCAGGGAGAAGAAGCTGAACCCGATCAGGTTCAGGAACAGGAAAAGGGCGATCTCCCGGGTTCGCGTGGAGGCCCGGCGCCGGGTCGTCTGGGCCGGTTTGGAGCCCGGCATCGCTGGGGCGGAAGTCGGCATTGGGATCAAAGGAAAGGGGCCCGGTGATGATACCGGCTTGGTGCGAAGGGGTCCAGCGCTTTGGCCTCCCGCGGCCTTCCCGGTTGTTTGCGCGCCGGTCCCATCGAGAATTGTCAGCCTTGTACCCTCATGTCGTTGTGGACAACCGCGCCGGTTGGAATATTGCTTGCTGCATTTTTTGAACGGGTGCTATAAGCGACTCACTTTCGCCGCCGGCGCGCGTTTCATGGTGCAGCGCGTGTGACCGGACTAGCAAAACGAAACACACAACGACCTCGCGCGCAGCAATGTGCACGACGTCAAAGACGGGAGGGCGCGTGAGCCAGCTCCGCTTCGGTGCCGCCGACTTCATTTCCATCCGCCCGCTCGTCCAGGGTCTCTTGAACACCGGCGCATCGCTGCGCTTCGAACCCCCCGCCGCGCTGGTGGACACGCTCTTGCGCGGCCGCTACGACGCCGCCCTCGTCCCGGCCATCGAGTACCTCCGTGGCGCGGGACGGTTCATGGTGGTGGGTCCGGCCCTGGTGGGCCGCGCGACACCCGGTGGTATCGTTCTCATCTCCCAGAAGCCGCTCGAGGAGCTCGAGCGCGTCGCGGTGGGCGAATTCTGCCGCACGCCGGTGGCGGCGCTGCGCATCGTGCTGGCCGAGCTGCACCAGATCTACCCGGATCTCCTGGTCGAAAAGCGTATCGGCGAAGACGACTGGCGTGACCGCTACGACGCGGCGCTCCTGACGGGCGACGCCGCGCTCCGCGAAGTCAACTCGCCCCCGGTGCAGGGGCTGTCGCGCTACAACATCACGGAGATGTGGCGCACCGCGACGAAAACCCCGTTGGTCGACGCAGTGTGGGCGTACAACGACGCTGCCCGCGGCGACGAGATCAAGCGCGCGCTCGTCGAGTCGCGCCGGGTTGGCCTCGAGAATCTGCCGGTACTGTGCGATGAGATTGCAGGCACAAGCGGGCTCGAGGCGATGACGATCCACGACTATCTCTCGCGCAGCTGGACGTATGACCTGGGCGAACGTGAGCTGGAAGGGCTGCGTGCGCTGAACGACTATGCGTGCCGGTATGATCTGATTCGCGAGAGCCGCATGGCGGTCGCGGCGCGCGCTTAGATCGCGCCGCCGGCTTCGTCCTCGGGCGCCGTTGTCTCACGTCCTCCCGCTGGCGCCAGCCCGCCTCACACGCCAAGACAACACCCGCTGCGGGATTGTTCGCCAACGGGCGCCCTGCGTCCTCGCCGCGGCGCTCGTGCACGCGCGCCCGTCATCAATACTATTTAGTTGGGGTGTCGCGCTCGCCCGGCTCGCGCGACGCAAATGCTTTCGTGCTTGTGCGGGCGTTCGGGTGTGATCTGGCGCGGAACCCTTGCTTTGCGCTATCTTCGGCACATCAACGGAGGCCGTATGTCGCACGTGCATGACTTCAATGAGTATCGCAGCCGGATGAACGACCGGATCCTTTCCACGGACAACCTGGTCATCAAGCGCTTCTTCAATCTCGACACCAACACGTACGCGGAAGGCGTTCTCCCCGCCAAGACGAAGGAGATGCTCGGGCTGGTGGCGTCGATGGTGCTGCGCTGCGACGACTGCGTGCGCTACCACCTGCAGGAATGCCACCAGGTCGGTGTCACGCGCGCCGAGTTCGAGGAAATTTTTTCCGTGGGCCTCGTCGTGGGCGGATCCATCGTGATTCCGCACCTGCGCCGCGCCGTGGAGTTCCTGGACGAGCTGGAAGCAGGCGCGAAATAGTCCCCATGTGGAGCGGCATCCGCCAATTCATCGACAGGCACGACAGCTTCGTCGTGACCTCCCACATCAATCCCGACGGTGACGCCATCGGCTCCGAGATGGGCCTCACGCACTTTTTGCGCACACAGGGCAAAGAGGTGCTGGTGATGAATTCCACCGAGACGCCCGAGGTGCTCCGTTTCCTCGATCCCGAAGACGAGATTCGCGTCTACGGTGAGCCGGGAACGCGCGATCTCCTCGACAATGTCGACGCGGTGTTCATCGTCGACGTGAACAACTGGGAGCATATCGGACACATCGGGCGTGCGCTGCAGCAGCGGGCCCTCCCGCGCGCGTGCATCGACCACCACCAGGAGTCGTCGAGCGATTTCGCCGATGTGACAGTAGGCGACACCAGCGCGGCCGCCACCGGTATCCTTATCCTCGAAATGATCCGCGACGCCGGCGAGCGCCTCACGCTTCCGATGGCGGATGCGCTTTTTGCAGCCATTCTCACCGACACCGGCACCTTTCGTTTTTCCAACACGGATGCGCGCGCGCTGCGCGCGGCGGCCGATCTGTGCGACGCCGGGAGCAACGCGTTCGAGATGCACCGCAAGGTGTTCGGGAGCAAGTCGTGGGGCGCGGGCCGCATGCTCGGCCCCGTGCTCTCGACGCTCGAATCGGCCTCGCAGGGCCGCCTGGCGTGGATCAGCGCCACGCTGGAGATGATCAACAACGCCGGCGCCACGCACGACGACATGGACGGTTTCGCCGACCTGGTTCGCTCCATCAAGGGTGTGGAGCTGGTGCTTTTCTTCAAGGAAACGTCGGAAGGCGACATCAAGGTGTCGCTGCGCTCGAACGGCGCCGTCGATGCACACGCCATCGCCAAGCACTTCGGCGGCGGCGGTCACATCATGGCGTCGGGGATGCGCGTGGCGGGTCCTCTCCAGAGCGCCATCGACATCGTCACGCGGGAATGCCTGCGCCTGCCCGTCTTCTCCACACGCTGACTATTGGCCCGGAAGCTCCCACACGAAAACGCTGCGGGCGCTTAACACCAGGTGCAGGCCGGGGTGCTCTCCGCCGGCGGTTTCCGAAATCACAAATACAGGGCGACCCAGTGTGCGCAGTCGCGCGACGTCTGCATCGGTAAGTCCCCCGGCCGAGAAGGCGTGATCACGGATGGCGTGCCTCGCGAACATCTCACCGGTAGGATAGCTCCAATTGCGCGCATACGCTTCCGTCCCCCAGTAATCGTCGCGATCCGCCAGCACGGGCACACGCACCGCGTCACCCGCTTCGATGAAGACGGCATCGCGCGGTGTGTTGCTCGCGATCCACTCATACGACGCCTGCTCGTCGGCGCTGATGGCGAGTGTCGATTTGTCGCGTACGGCATGGTGGAAATAAAGCATGTGCAGCGGCAGGGTGGCCGACACGAGCACGAGGAGTGCCGCGTAGCGTCGTGAGCGCCAGTCCCACGCGCGCTCGAAACATCCGGTCGCGAGAACACACAGCGGCAGCCACAGGAAGAACGAGAACTTGTTCTCGTTGTTGACGGGTAGATCCACGGTGAGCGCCACCAGCAGCGCGAAAATGAACCAGACGCCCAGAAGTCCGCTTCCGCTGAGCGTGATCGCCGCAACCGGTCGCGAGCCGAATACATCCGCCGTATCGGTGTGATCGGCAGCGCGGTGGAAG
>DATEHD010000485.1:0-7411 GCA_035279765.1 Candidatus Krumholzibacteriia bacterium
CTGCGCCGTTCCTGCGCACTTGATCGTGAACGTCCCTGTCACCTGCGCTCCCTGGGTCACAGGAGCGAATGTAACCACGATCTTATCAAAAACTGTTCCGTCGGACGGCGCGTAGCCTGCGGACACGGGCAGCACGCGCAAGGTGATTGGGAGCGAAGAAGCGGAGACAGAAAAGGTCAGCGCGTGCTGGCATACAACGTCAAAGACGACATTCTTTGACTCGACTGATCCCACCGCCACGCCAGCAAAGTCGATATGGGTCGCCTCCGGTGCGATTTTCCACGTTGCCGCCGCCGTCGCCGCGCCGGCGTTGAGTCGCCGGTGCGCCGTTTTAAAACGCCGCACCCGATTCCGTGCATCCTTGGTGATCTTTTGATAGTCGATCGCATCCGCAGTCGTTTTCAGACATGCGATGATCTGCGCGGCGGTGAGGTTCGGGTTTCGCGACCACATCAGGGACGCCACCCCCGCCACCATCGGACACGCCATGCTGGTGCCACTGCGGGTTCCATAGTCCGTCTCCGTCGCCCGTAATGATGCCCCGTCGCGCGCGTAGGTTGGCAGCGTCGAGTAGACATCAACGCCGGGCGCAAATATCGTAACCGCATCATAATTGTCCAGCACCAGTGACGGAGCAATACTGTCGGATGCAGCGGAAGCCACGCCGTTTGTGGCGCCCACGCAAATCACGAAATCGTAGTCGACCGCATAGGCAGACGGATAATCTACAGCGGTCCGTGACAGTCCTGCGACGTGGGGCGCGCAGCAGAGAAGGATCCTTCCTGAAAATGCAGCCGCGTCATCGCACATTTCCTTGAGCTGCTTCGTGTCGACTGACACGCCCATGCTCAGGTTGACCACGATGCGGTCCATTTTCGGCACCGTGCTGCCGGCGTACGCCAGCAAGTCGTCCATCACGAGTTTCATGTGGTCGGTGCCGAAGCTGTTGCCTGCGTCCAGTACGCGGGCGATATAGACCGGCGAAACCCAGTTCACGCCCGCGATTCCCGCACCGCTGTTTCCGCCCGCCGTCGCGATGCCGGCCACGTGAGTTCCATGCCCCGAGGTCTCCTGGTCCTGCGGCACGTTGTCGTCCTCAACGTAGTCCTGGTTCGCGATGCCCGCCTGGGTAATATAGCGCGTGCTCCTCAAGTCTTCGTGATCGAGGGCGCCATGCGACATGGAAATACCTGAATCAATGATCGCGAGCAGCACGTCGGCGCTACCCGTAGAGAGATCCCACGCGCTCTCGAGATTGACGACAGCCGGCCAATTCTGCTGGGCGTACTTTGGATCGCCTGGAGTAAGACTCCCACTACCGATGAACGATGGCTCTGCGTACGAAATCCGTTCGTCCGCCGCAATTTGCTCCGCGAGCAGCGGCAACCGGATTGCCGCGTCGACGACCGGTGCAAACTTGAACACCGCCCATCTTCGACCGAGAGGCTTCACGACCTCCGGAGAGCTGAGAAGGTCCCGCTCGATCTTGGAGGTTATGGCATTCAGCGTGGCATCCAGGGAAGCGTTCGGTAGTACCGAAACAACCAGCCTGTCGGGGCGAAACTCGGCCTGAACACCTTTCCAGATTCCCTTAACGCGGGGCAGGTACGTCGATGGCACAGGGCACCGTCCTTGGGACGAGGGGCGAAGCCGCTGCAGGAGATGGCTGGCAAGGAATGGCGGCAGTGGCGCAAAAGCCTAGACCGCAGCGATGCCCGTGTCAACGGACCGGCTGCGGCTCACACACGCAGCGTCAGCCGACGTTCACTCATCAGCCGATTCGGGGCCGTTCTTCCCGAACGCAAGAGGTCGAAGATCTCGGCGCCCAGAACATCGATCTCGGTGAATTTGTACCGTTCTTCACCGAAACGCTCGATGGTCTCCGTTTGTCGTGCGAGCATGGCCGCATCCTGCTTGAAGACGCGCAGCGCGAAGGGGCGCAGGAAGGGCGTTACCAGCACGCCCGGAATGGGAAGGCGGAATGTGAACATCACGAACAAACGCGTGACGTAATCTTCGACGGGCGAGAGCGCCGCGCTGATGCAGAGATGCGAGTCGCCCAGGCGATATTCCACCTGGGCCACGGACGGAAGGATGAAGCGGTCGAAGTGAATGACCTCCCCGCCCCGCGGGGCGAGGAACTTTGCCACGATGCCGGGCGGACGCGACTCACCGACATACTCCGCTTCGACGCGGTCGCTGGAGCGCCGCACGATTACCTCGATCTCGCGGCGCACGCGCGTGTCGTTACGAAACAACCCGCCATGCAGAAATGCCGTGTGCGGCACGTCGAGCGCATTCTCCGCCACCGCGTGGAGCGATGCGCGCACGTCGAGCACATCGCTGGCGCTGGTGTAGCCGCGCTCACCGACATGCGGAAATACGAATGGGTCGACAACAGGCTCCACGTTCTCCCGGCCGTACACCCAGACGAATCCCTGTGACTCGCGTGCGGCAAATGATGTGACTCCGCGCTCGCGCGAGCGCACCTCGCCCACGAGCCCGGGAATCGCGCAACATTCCCCGCGGGTGTCGAACTCCCACCCGTGATAAGCGCACTGCAGCCGCTCACCCTTCACGCGTCCCAGCGAGAGCGGCACGTTGCGATGGGGACACCGATCGAGGAGCGCCGCGGGCGGCCCGGAACCGCCGTTGCGAAAGAGAACGAGCGGAGTCGAGAAGAGCGTGATCGCGAGCGGCCTGGAACCGAGCTCGCGCGATCGGCACACGGGGTACCAGTCGTCGCGGAAGTGCGCAATGAAACGGCGGCTCTCGTTCGTCATTGTTTTCTCATTATAGCACTGCGATGCATGACGGCCTGTGCTACGCTGAACATGGCATGGCCTGGCTCCAGAAAACAGTCACGCTCGCGCCGCGCTCGCGCGGCTTTCACCTCGTCACCGAAGAGCTCGTGCGTGCCCTGCCGGAGATTGCGCGCATCCGTGTCGGCGTGGCGCACGTCTTCATCCAGCACACCTCCGCATCACTCTGCATCAACGAGAATGCGGACCCGACGGTGCGCACCGACCTCGAATCGCACTTCAATACGCTCGCACCCGAGAACGAACCGCACTACCGTCACACCACCGAAGGTCCGGACGACATGCCCGCCCACATCAAGGCGGCGCTCATCGGAACCAGCCTTGCCATTCCCATCACCGACGGGCGCCTGAACCTCGGAACCTGGCAGGGAGTCTACCTGTGCGAGCACCGCGATCGCGGCGGCCCGCGGCGTGTCGTGGTTACGATTGAGGGGCAGGAGTAACGGGCTTCGGAGCCGTCGCGCGCCGCAGCAGCAAGCAACCGATCACGCAGCACACGCCGCAGCCGAGCCACAGCGCGCGTGCGTGCCATTCCCACAGACGCGTCCCCAGCATCGGCCCGATCACGGCGCCGATTCCCCACGCAATTCCCCACGCACCCTGGTACCGCCCGCGCATGTGCGGCGGCGAGGAGTTCGCCACGTGCGCGGCCGACATCGGGAAGTACAACATCTCGCCGATCGTCCATAACACGGCCGCGGTCGCGAGCCACGGAATGGTGCTCACGAATCCCGTCAGCACGAATCCCGAGCCGAAGACGAGAAATCCGATCGACATCACGGTGCGCGTCGAGTGGCGGCGCGTGTACGTGGTGAGGGGCAACTCGGTGAGGCAGATCAGCGCGCCGTTCAGGGACAGCATGAGCCCGAAGGTTCCGCTCGAGTACCCGTAGGCTTTGAGCTGGAGCGGATAAGCGGCGACGTGCTGCATGAAAACCATCGAGCCCATGAACGTCGCGCCGAGAAAGATGAGGTAGCGCGTGTCGTGCATGATGACGCGGAAGGCGTTGCGCGCCGCCGGATCGACGTGGTGCTCGACCACGCGGTTGGGCAGCATCGCCAGCGCGATGCCCGCGTAGATGAGCGACGTCACCGCGTCGCCGACGAAAAGATATAGGAACGACCGGTGCGCGACGAAACCGCCCACCGCGGGGCCGATGGCGAATCCGAGATTTATGGCGAGGCGGTACACCGAGTAGGCGGTGACGCGCTGCGCCGGCGTGGTGACGTCCGCAATCAGCGCCGATGCCGCGGGACGGTACATCTCGGCGCAGAAGCCCGCGAGCACGGAAAGCGCGACGAGCACCGTGTAGCCCGTGACCTGGGAGAAGATCATCATCGTGATCGACGAAAGAATCATCGACAGCACGATGGTGTTGCGGCGGCCGAGATGATCCGCGAGCCAGCCGCCGGTGAGTGACGCGCCGATTGCGCCCACCCCGTACATCCCCACCGCAAATCCCGCCTGCGAGGGCGTATATCCCTTGCTGGTGAGATAGAAGGTCAGAAAAACAAACACAAAGCTGCCGAAACGGTTGATGAAGGTGCCCGCGAAGAGCACCCACACCAATCGGGGCAGGGCGCGAAGATCTTTGATGAGTGACATATGATTTCCGAAGCAACGGATGATAGTCGGGATGCGAACGCGTGTCATGGAGTGTTCGCGCGGCACGGCGGAGGCTTGACCTGCGCGGCGCGGAAATGCCAGAATCAGAGCAAGGAGCCGCCTTCGCCGCACTGCGACAGGTTTTTTTCATTTCCGACGTTCGCACACCCCGGGGGTGATCTCCGTGCGGCTCCGGCTCCGGTCCATTCTGGGCGTATCCTTCACGCTCCTTCTCGTCGCTGCATCCGCCGCACGAGCCCAGGTCGATCCCGACTCGCTCTACCGTAGCGTCCACCCGCGTCTCGCATTCACGCGTGCAGACGTGCTTCTCATGCGCGCGCGCATTCACGATGGCGGCGCAGATGACGCCGCCTACGCGACCATCCGGACCTACGCCACGAGCCTCTACCCGCTGCAGTCGCTTTCCCACATGATGAGCGTGAGCTACGGCCTCGGCGTTGCGGTCAATTGCGGGCTGGTGTCGTTTCTCGACGACACCAATCCCCGGGTGGCGCGCGACGCCGGCCGGCGCTTCACGCTTGCGCTCGCCGACAGCTTTCAAGCCGACAGCGATCCGTTCTACACATCGATACGGCTGCGCTGCCTGTGTTACGGCTATGACACTTGCATGGATGACGCGACACAGAATGAGCGTGCGTACGTGCGGGGTGAGATCGAATCTTACGTGGACTCGATGATGGTCGCGTTCAACTTCGAGCGCTGGCTGCACCCGCCGTATGTCAGCAACAAGACCGCGATGACCGGCGCGGCACTCGGCATCGCGGCCATCTGTCTCGCCGATGAAATGGGGCCGGCCCGCGTCAGCGCCGCGCTTGCACGCGCCGACACGTTCGTGAACACCTGGATCCGTTATCACCTCGATCCGGATGGCGCCTGCTTCGAAGGTGTGCAGTACGGCGCGTGGGCCATGAGCCACCTGGCGTGGTATTTCGAAGCGCGCCGCCGTTATGACGGTGTCGATTATTCGAAGCGGTCTGACATCCGGAAGATCGAGCGGTGGCTCGCCTACGAGACGTTGCCCGAGCACGGGGGCGTCGTCAACAATCTCAACGACACGTCGTATCTCAACCATCCATTGTCGCGGGAAAACACCTATCTCGAATGGGCGATGGCGAGCTGGAAGAGCGGCGTCAGCGCATGGTTGTGGGATCGCATGCTCGGCCCCGACGGCTACGATGCAGGGGCGCTCCAGGATCACGCCGCGACCGTCCTATGGCATCGCGCGGTGGCGCCCGTCGATCCGGGCACGCTGCTGCCTCGCTCGCTTCTATGGAAGGAGCGCGGACTCTATTACTACCGGAGCGGCTGGCCGTCACACGGCTCCGATTCGGATGATGTCGTGTTCACCTTCTACGCGGGGCCATTCCACGGCGGGCATTCACAGGAAGACCAGGGCAGCTTCACGCTGTATGCGTACGGGTCACGTTTTGCGGCCGATAACGGTTTCGATGCACCCAACGCCAGGAGCGAAGCGCACAACCTGGTGTTCATCGACGGCAAGGGACAACACCACTCAGGCTCGTCGGTGGGCACTGACGGCGTGATGCGCGCGCACGTGCTCACTCCCTACGCGGATTATCTCCTCGGTGATGCCACCACCGCGTACACAACTTACAGCCCCTACAACGCACCCGGAGTTCCCTTTCCGGACGACGACTGGTCCTACGGCTATTTCGGCGCCAACCCCGTCGAGTACGCGCAGCGCGAGTGGCTCGTCGTGCACGACGGCGTGCTTCCACCGTGCTTCATTCTCATCGATGACGTGAAGAAGGACGAGAGCTCGCACACCTACCAGTGGCGCATGCACACCGACGGCACGCACACGGTCGATCTCGGTGCCAACCCGGTTCGTATCGACGGCACACGCGGCTCGATGCTTATCGATCTGCTCCATCCGGCCTTCGACACGGTGACACGCGGCATCGAAGCCTTCGACAACACCAGCGTCGATCCCGACACGCGCGTCATTACGCTCTCGCAAGGGGCGGAGCGTGGACTGTTCATGATGGTGCTGCGACCGAGCGGCTCGCCCGCTGCGACGTCGCAAACGACATCGTACCCGTGGGGAGGAATGGATGTGATCGAGTGGCCCGGCGCCACCGACATCGTGGTCGCGCACGCGCCCACCGACACCGTGGCCGTGGATGCTCCGTTCCCGGGCGGGACCGTTCCCATTCGGACCGACGCACGTGTGGCTCACATCCGCCGTCGCGGCAGCGAACCCGTGCGCGCCGTGCTCGTACGCGCGACGACCTGTGACGTGTCCGGCACTCCGCTCCTGCGCTCGCATAGCGGGCCGGTCACGGTGATCCAGGCTGGAGCGCACGCCTACATCGACCGCAGCGACGCCAACTTTCGGCTGTATGGGCCCGGTGTGCAGACGCTCCAGGCGGGCGACACGTTGCTCACGTTTCGCCGCGACGGGGATTACATCGTGCGCGACAGAACTCCGTCCGCCGCCGGAACGATTGCACTTCGTGTGTACCCTCTCCCGGCCACCACGCGCACGACGCTTGTCGTGGAGATGGGCGAGGCCGGCACGGCCACGGTGGACATTTTCGACGTGGCCGGCCGCCGCGTTCGCTCGCTGTGGAATGGCCCGCTCCAGGCGGGCCGGACGCTCCTTCCCTTCGACGGCCGTGATGATTTGGCGCACCGCTTGAGCTCCGGCGTATATTTCGCGCGCGTTCGTGCCGCTGGCCGCGTTGCGACGGGCAAAATTGTATGGGTACGATGAACAACGAGAAACAGCCACCGCGCGGGCGCGGAAGTGTCGACAATCCGACCGGGCGCTTCGAGCGCATCGATTACGATCGCGGCGCCGATTTCGTCCAGCCGGATCCCGAGGACACCGACGCGCCGCGCCAGGTGCCGACGGAGTATTTCCGCGACAACACACGCGGCATCATCGCGCGCAACGACAGCCCCGATGTTGGCTTCGACGCGAGCATCAATGTGTATCG
>DATEHD010000486.1:0-3055 GCA_035279765.1 Candidatus Krumholzibacteriia bacterium
TGGGCATGCCCTGCAGCGACGAAACAATCTGGTTCGCAATATTGAAATTGGTGAGCGCGCCCTCGAGGACGAGCGCGTTGCCCTTGCCCGTCAGGCTCTTTGCGATCTGGGGCCAATCCTTGCCGGCACCCGCCAACTGCACGTCTCCGCTGATACGCCCCACCATCAGGTCCGCCAGGGCCGGGGCTTTGTAACGGAAATACTCGGCGAGGTTCACGTTGTCGACCTTGGACGTGACGTCGAACTTGGAGGCCTTGGGCTCCATGGTCCCTGTGCCCGAGACCGTGCCGCCCAACACCTTCGCGCTGTAGCTGGAAATTGTCGTCGTGGTGGGCGTCACCTTCACGTCCGCCTTGAAGTCGGTGTAGTCGATATTGGTGACGGTTCCGTTCGGCGAGCTCACGGTGAGATTGTTCTCCACCACCGTGGGCGCGGTCTCCTGCATGTTGCCTGTCGCGAGCACCGAGCGAAACACTTCGGGGCGCGGCATGGGCTTGGCACCCGGCGCCGGCGCCTGCACATCGGCGCGATTCACTTCGACGGATGTCAGCTTGTATGTCGCCCGCATGGGCGTGAACGACGACACGTCGCAATCCATGACGAAGCGGCTGTCGCCGATGCGGAATTTCGCGCCCGGGATGTGCGCGGTCTTCATGGTGAACGATGCGGTGCCCTGGCCGTCATTCACCGGCTTGGGCATTCCTTCCACCTTCGCGCTCACGTTCATGAAGTTCGCCGTGCCCGTAATGTCGGGAGCGGCGCCCGGTGCCATGGTGCTTGTCACGTGCACGGTGGCGTTGGCGTCGCCCGTGATGGCATACGGCGCCATCGCGGGCAGAAGATCATTCCACGGTTTGAGCGGCGTGCTCGCGTTGAGCGTGACGTTCATGCTCTTGGCGCTTCCCTCGAACGGCACAATGCGTCCCGAGCCCTTCGCCGTGAGCGAGCTGAACAGAATGTCGATCTTCGAGAGATCGATACCTTCGCCCGGTGTGTGCTGCGGGCGGAAAGTGCCGCTCACGGTGGCCTTGGCAGGAATGCCCGCCTTCTTGATGAATGACGTCTTGCCGGTGGCGTCCTTCTGTTCCATCGACGCATTGCTCGCGTCAAGCGCTCCATCGAACGCGAGCGCCATCAGATTGCCCTCGAAGGTGGCGTTGGCGCGCATGTCGCCACCCAGCACCGGCGGCGGTGACTTCGGATCCGTGCTCGTCATCTTGAAACCGGAGAGCGGAATTGCATCCGTGTCGAGCTTGCCCTTGAGCGTGGCGTGCGCGAACACGAGCGTCGAATCCGCGGTGAAATCGAAGGGACCGCCCGACGCGCTGAGTTTCACGTTGGGATCCTTGGCGCCGAGCAGCGTGGCCGCGATATTCAAGTTTTCCAGGTTGGCCTCGCCCAATGTGCCTTTGAGCTCGGCACTGCCACTCGCATCCCCGGGAATGGGTGGCGCGGGCCTGGCACCCGGCTTCGGCGGTGAGACGGACATCAGCTCGGCGATGGCAACCGGCGATAGCTCGAATTTCACATCGAGTGGAGTGGCGCCCAACGCGGCCTTGTCGGCGGGATTGCCGAGCGGCCCCGCGCTGGCATCGATCTTCACGTCCTGCTTGTCGCCGAACACGGCGGCGTCGAGCTTCGCATCCAGCTTCTTGCCGATGCCCACGTTGCTCGCGGTGAAGTCGATGTCGTGGATGGTGCGGTCCATCTTCGTCATGTTGTCGACGTAGCGCAGCGTCCCGTTCTTGATGTCCGCGTACGCGAGCACGGCCGCCACGCTGGAATTCTTCGGCGCCGGCCGGGTCCCGGGTACGCCGCCTGCGGCCGGCGGCGTCGCGGCCGTCACGAGGCTCGTGAAATTGAAGTGCGTCCGGTCTTTCTTGATGATGACGATGTTGGGCTCATCCAGAACGAGGCGCTTGATTTCCACGTTCTTGTGGAGCAGCGGGAGGAGCTTCACATTCACGATGAGCTGCTTGGCGCGCACGAACGGCTCGGTGGAAAACGCGGGGTCATCTCCCACCACCACATCGCTCACCTTGGCACCCAGGCTGGGCCACAACGTGACACCGACGTCGCCGATCGAGATGTCGCGGCCCGTCTGCTGCTTGGCCTGTGCGAGCAGCGCGCCCTTCTTGCTGTTGATGATCTTGTTGAGGTTCGCGGCCAGGATGACGACCGCCACCACGATAACCACGACCACGGACCCGACAATGATGAGGATTTTCTTCTTCATTTATATATCTCCCTGCAGGGAATGCTTATGGAAAAATAGCCCACGCTGCCCGGGCTGGCAACCTTGGGATGTAGGGGAGAGTTTGTAGCACGCCACTGCGGGTTTTTCCGGTCACGCAATCAGCATGGCGTCACCGTAGCTGAAAAACCGGTAGCCGCGGGCGACCGCGTCGCGGTAGCACGCCAGCGTGCGCTCGGTGCCCATGAATGCGCACACAAGCATGAGCAACGACGAGCGCGGCAGGTGGAAGTTGGTGATGAGCGCATCCACCGCAAGGAACCGCGCGCCGGGATATAGAAAGAGAGCGGTCTCACCGCTCCGATCTTGAAACGGCTCATCGATCCAGCCTTGGCGCGCGGCGTGCTCAAGTGTGCGTGTCGCCGTGGTTCCCACCGCGATCACGCGCCGCCCTTCGCGTTTCGCGAGCGCAACCTCCCGAAGTGTTTCTGCCTCGATTGAAAACGCTTCCGCATGCAACCGGTTCTTCTCCACCTCTTCTTCGAACAGGGGCTGGAACGTCCCCGGCCCGACATGGAGCGTGATTTCCACGACGTGCACGCCATTCGCGCGCAGGCTGGCCAGCAATTCCTCGCTGAAGTGCAACCCCGCCGTCGGCGCCGCCACCGACCCCGACTCGCGGGCGAAGACAGTCTGGTAGCGCTCGCGGTCGGCGTTGGCGTCGCCACGCTGGATATAGGGAGGAAGCGGGACGTGGCCGCAGCGCTCGAGGAGCGTATCCACGCTGTCGTTGGGAGCCACGTCGAAGAGCCCGACGCGATCTTTCCGCTCGCGTCCGACGAATGAGATTCTGCCGCCCCC
>DATEHD010000487.1:0-3145 GCA_035279765.1 Candidatus Krumholzibacteriia bacterium
TTCGTACTGGTGATGATACTTCTCTTTGCTGCCGTGATCGCCGAGTGTGCGCATGTACACGGCGGTGTCTTCGTTGTCCGTGAGCACCGCGCCGGCATCTCCCGCCGCGCCGAGATTCTTTCCGGGGTAGAAGCTGGTCGCAGTCGTGTCGCCGAGCGTCTTCTTACGATCACCGTTGATGGCCGCGCCGTGCGACTGCGCCGCATCCGCGATGACTTTCACCCCGCGCCGCTTCGCAATGTCGCGAATGGCGTCCATGTCCGCGGGCTGTCCGTAGAGATGCACGGGCACGATGGCGGTCGTCTTCGGCGTGATGGCCGCCTCGATGCGCGCCGGATCGATGAGCTGAGTGCTCTCCTCGACATCGACAAGCACGGGCTTCGCACCCGCGTGCGTGATCGCCTCCGTCGTGGCGATGAAGGTGTTGACCGCGGTGATGACTTCGTCGCCCCGCTTGACGCCCGCACCGAGCAGCGCGAGGTGGAGCGCCGAGGTGCCGCTACAACTCCCCACGCAGTGGCTGGCGCCCATGTACGCGGCAAAATTGCGCTCGAAGCGCTTCAAGTTTTCGCCGCCGATGAATCCGCACGTCTCGAGCACGCCCATGACGGCGGCATCGATTTCGGGTTTGATGGAGGCGTACTGGGCCTTCAGGTCGAGAAACGGGATCGCCATGTTGATGGAACCTCGTGAGAAAATCTGATGAGGGACGCTGCTACTGCGCGGGGAAAAACCGCCTGAGCACGGCCGGAACCGGCCCCGATAGTACCACAGCCGCCCGCGCGCGGGCAACGTCCGAAGCCCCGCGCACGTTTTATTGACACACCGCGGCGGCGCTCCGTACACTGCCTGCTCCCGTCGCCCTCTCGAGTTGAAGAGGTTGTGTTGACCCCTGATCGTCGGACTCTGCTCGCGCTGTTCTCCCTGGCCTTCGGACTGCGCCTCCTGTTTGGAGCCGTCTTTGGCGGCAATCCCAGCGTCGTTCCTGTCAGCGACACCTACGATTACCAGATCGCCGCGCGCATGGCGCACGACACGGGCTGGTTCATGACGCCGTTCTCGCCCAAGGCGCCGGGGTATCTTATGCTGCTCGCGGCCGTGTTCAGCGTTTTCGGCGCATCGTGGTGGGCGGCCGTGGGGCTGAACGCGTTTCTCGGCGGACTCACCACGTTTTTTCTGTATCGCATGGGCGAAAGACGCATCGGTCCGCGCGCCGGGCTGATCGCCGCCATCTGGCTGGCACTGACCGCACACCAGATCATTTTCTCCGCCTTCGCCATCCGCGATATCACGGTCACCTTCCTGTTCACGTGGCTGGTGTACTCGCTGGTGGCGCCGTTTCAGCGCATGGGCTCAGCGCTGTGGCTCGCGTTTCTCTGCACGCTCTTGATCATGACGGAGCCGTTCTTCCTGGTGCTGCTCCCGATTCTTCTGCTGTATCTCGCTTTTTTTTCCACGCACCACCGCGTGCTGAGTCTCCAGTACGTGTTCCTGTTCGCGGCCTTCATGCTGTTTTTCAACATTCCGTGGACCGCGCGCAATTACGCCGTGTACGGGCAGTTCGTACCGGTGAGCATCGAAGCCGAGCACTACATGGCGCCTGTCGAAAAGATCGCGCGCAGCACGATACCGTCGCAGAACGTGGACATCCCGGCGGCCGGTGTCGTGATCGAGCCGTCCTTCGCGCACAACACGACAGAGTTCTGGCGCGCCATGCGTCTTCACCCCGCACCCGCCGATCCTGCGCACGGGGTCACCGCCCAGCCCGCATGGTCGATCCGCCACAATCTCGTTTCCCTGGTGACGTACGGGATCCTGTTGCCGTTCATGCTGCTGGGAATAATCTTCGCGTTGCGCAGAAAGAACCGCACGATGTTGATCCTCACCGGATCCATCGTGAGCTATGCCCTGTTTCGTGGATTCATGACGGGCGATGATCGCTTCCGGCTCACCATCGAGCCGCTGATCATCCTGCTCGCGGTATACGGAGTGAGCGAGTTCGTGAAGATGCGCAACGCCCTCGCTCCCGAGCCGGGCGAGATTGCGGGCCGCGCCTAGGCGCCGGGTTTCACCCGGAGATCGCGTCCCGTCATTTCCGACGGACGCGGAACACCCATGTAATTGAGAATGGTGGGAGCCAGGTCGCGGAGTGATCCGTCGGCGATGAGCTCGCCGCGGTAGTCGCGATCGACGAGAATGCACGGCACCGGGCTGGTGGTGTGCGCCGTGTGGGGGCCGCCGGTGACAGGGTCCACCATGAGCTCGCAGTTGCCGTGATCGGCGGTGACGATCGCCATGTGACGCGCGGGGTCGATCGCTTCCAGCACGCGTCCCACGCACGCATCCACGGTTTCCACGGCCTTGATCGCCGCCTCCAGCACACCTGTGTGTCCCACCATGTCAGGGTTGGCAAAATTGCACACAAGATAATCGTGCTGGTCGCCGCGGATCTCGCGAATGAGCGTGTCGCACACCTCGCGCGCGCTCATCTCGGGCTGAAGATCATACGTGGCAACTTTGGGAGACGGAATCAACAGGCGCGTCTCCCCGTTGAACGGAATCTCCTCGCCGCCGTTGAAGAAGTACGTCACGTGTGCGTACTTCTCGGTCTCGGCGATGCGCAGCGTTTTCTTTCCCGCCCCCGACGCCGTGTCGACAAGGATGTCCTCGCGCGACTCGGGCGCAAATACCACCGGCAGCGTGAACGATTCGTCGTAGCGTGACATGCACGTGTAGTGCACGCGTGGACGCGGATTGCGCTCGAAGCCCGTGAATGCATCGTCGGTGAAGGCGCGTGTGATCTGGCGCGCACGATCAGCGCGGAAATTGAAAAAGATGACCGAGTCGTCGTCACGAATTGTTCGTGGCTCCTTGTCGTCGGACACAATGACGAAAGGTTCCACAAACTCGTCGGTAACGCCCGCGTCGTACGATCTCTGGATGGCTTCGGCAGCGCTTTCCGCGCGCTCTCCCTCGCCACGTGTGTAGAGATTGTAAGCGCGCGCGGTACGTTCCCAGCGTTTATCCCGGTCCATCGCCCAGTAGCGGCCGATGATTGTGGCGACGCGGCCGAGCCCGATCGATTGCATGTGCGCCTCGAGACGACGAAGATACTCGCGGCCGCCGTTGGGCGCCGTGTCGCGGC
>DATEHD010000488.1:0-4539 GCA_035279765.1 Candidatus Krumholzibacteriia bacterium
GCACGCTGTCGCGTGGTGATGCTGTTCTGCCGCTGCGCTCTCTCCTCCGCACACCCGATGGCACGGGCCTCCTGGGATTGATGCCGGCCTTTCTCGGCACGCCGGCGTGCATGGGCATCAAGGTCATCTCCGTCTATTTCAACAACGATGCGGCCGGTCTCGATTCGCACCAGGGCGCGGTGCTCCTGTTCGAACCGCAGCACGGAAGCCTCGTCGCCATGATCGACGCGAGCTCGATCACCGGCATTCGCACGGCCGCCGTGAGTGGCGCGGCAACGCGCGCGCTCGCACGCGAAGATGCAGGAGACCTCGCACTGATCGGCGCGGGCGTGCAGGCGATCACACACCTGGAAGCCATGCTCGCCGTGCGCACATTGCGTCGCGTGCGCGTGTGGAGTCTGCATCCGGATAAGGTGCGCGCCTTTGCCGAGCGCGAATCGAAGCGTCACGGCATTCACGTGGAGCCGGTGTCGTCGGCGCGCGCGGCCGTCGAAGGCGCGGACATCGTGTGCACCACGACCGGAGCGAAAGAGCCGGTTGTGAACGGCGACTGGCTCGCCCCGGGCGCACACATTAATGCTGTCGGCGCCTGCTTCCCGAACACGCGCGAGCTGGACACGAACGCCGTGGTGCGATCCCGCCTCTTCGTCGACAGGCGCGAGTCCGCTCTCAACGAGGCCGGCGACTTCCTGATTCCCAAACACGAGGGTGCCATCGGCGACGACCACATCGTGGGCGAGCTCGGGGACGTCTTCCTGGGGACGGTGCCGGGCCGCCGGTCGTCCGACGAGATCACCCTCTTCAAGTCCCTCGGGATCGCTGTCGAGGACCTGGCCGCCGCCCACCACATCTGGAGAAAGGCGCGGGCCTCCGGGACGCCGGCCATCGACTTTGGCGGCCACCGGATCGGGTAGGGGGCCGCGAATAGCGGCCCGCGCCCGATGTGTCCCCGGCCGAGCCCATCGCGAAGGAGCGAGCGAGGATCACCCGCCACGGCGCGCTGCTACGAGGGCGCGCGCCGTGGCGGGAAGCCGAGCGAAGCGGTCGCTGGGCCGGCCGGGACACATCGTGGCAGGGCCGACAAGCCTCTAAGAGCCGGGCCCTTTAGCACTTGCCCCATCCACGGCCGTTTGGTACTCTCCATCGCTTACTGGCCCAGTTTCTTGGAAGCCGTTCGGACGGTCGTGCCACCCGGTCCCGCTCTCCCGTTTCGAGCCAGGTATAACCAGTTGCGTCATCCATTGCCCGAGGCGTGTGTGGCGCCGGGTGCGCGTGCATGTTCCAGAGCCTGACGGAAAAATTCGAGCGCGTCTTCGCGAAGATCCGCTCACGCGGAAAACTGTCCGAAGAGGACGTGCGTGAGACGGCCAAGGAAGTTCGTCGCGCGCTGCTCGAGGCCGACGTCAACTTCCGCGTGGTGAAGGACTTCGTCGCGCGGATCGAAGCGCGCCTGATCGGGGAAGAAGTCCACAAGAGCTTCACCCCGGAGCAACAGATCGTCCGCGTCGTCAACGAAGAGATGACGACGCTGCTCGGTGGAAGCGTCGCACCCTTCCACCTCAAGCGTCCCACCAGTGTGGTCATGGTGGTGGGGCTGCAGGGATCGGGAAAAACGACATTCTGCGCCAAGCTCGCAGCCATGCTGCGCAAGCGCGGACGCAAACCGCTGCTTGTCGGTCTCGACGTGTACCGTCCCGCGGCGATGGACCAGCTCGAGATTCTCGGGAAACAGATCAACGTCCCGGTGGCGCGCGCCGAAAACGGCGAGACCGATGTGCTCGCACTCTGGCGCCGCGCCCAGGAAATCGGGATTCAGAAGCTGTGTGACACGCTGATTCTCGACACGGCGGGCCGCCTGCACGTCGATCAAGAGATGATGGCGGAGATCGAGTCGCTCTCGAAAGCGGCCGATCCGGAAGAAACGCTCCTCGTCCTCGACAGCATGACGGGACAGGAAGCCGTGAACGTCGCGACGGCGTTCAAGGAGCGCGTCCAGGTGAGCGGCATCGTGCTCACCAAGTTGGACGGCGACGCGCGCGGCGGTGCGGCGCTCTCGGTGCGCGCGGTGACGGGCGTGCCGATTCGCTTCGCGGGAACGGGCGAGAAGCTCTCGGATCTCGAGCCGTTTTATCCGGAGCGCATGGCGTCACGGATTCTCGGCATGGGCGACGTGATGTCGCTCATCGAGAAGACGCAGCAGAATCTCGATGTCGCCGAAGCGCAGGCGCTCGAAAAGAAAGTTCGCTCGCAGTCCTTCGACATGGAGGACTTCCTGGGCGAGATCCGGCGGATCAAGAAGATGGGCCCGCTGGATGACATGCTGAAGATGATTCCGGGCGCGTCGCGGATGATTCCGCAGGGCGCCACTGTCGATCCGAAGCACATCAAGCGCGTGGAGGCGATCATCTGCTCCATGACGCCGGAAGAGAGGGCGCGGCCTCATCTGCTGGATGGGAGCAGGCGCAAGCGTATCGCGAAGGGCAGCGGCACACAGGTGCAGGATGTGAACGCGCTCTTGAAGCAGTTCGAAGAAATGAAAAAGATGATGAAGATGGTCGGTAACCTGCAGAAACGAAAGAAAGGCAGACGGCTCGGATTCTAGAGCCGCGGAGGTACAGAAAGTGTCGGTCAAGATCAGACTCAAACGCATGGGCACGAAGAAGCGCCCGTTCTACCGCCTCGTGGCGACGGATTCGCGCAACCGGCGCGACGGCCGCTTCATCGAGGAGCTCGGCTATTACGATCCGCTCACGACGCCGCCCAACATCAAGTTGGACGAAGAGGCCATTTTCAAGTGGCTCAAGAACGGCGCCATTCCGTCGACCAACGTCGAAGCGTTGATGCGCCGCCAGGGCACGCTCAAGAAGTGGCTGTTCGTGAAGGACGGCGTTGCCGCGGACGAGGTGGACGCGAAGGTGGCCGCCATCGTGGAGAAGGAGACCAAGGGTCTCAACACGGAGGAGCGCCGTCGCCGCTTCCAGTCGAAGCAGGTCTCGAAGAAGGCCAAAGCGGCAGCGGGCAAGTCGGCGCCTGCCGAGGGCGCATAGCTCGCTAGAACATGGCCGAGGCCACGCGGCAATCCATCCAGTCGATGATCGAGTACATCGCGACATCGCTCGTGGATGACCGGAGCTCCGTCGAGGTGAAAGAGTCCACCAAGGAGGACTACATCGTGATGGAGCTCACGGTGCGCCCGGAGGATCTCGGCAAGGTGATCGGAAAAAACGGACAGACGGCGCGCGCCATTCGCACGCTTGTCAACGCGGCGGCCAGCCGCGCCGGCGAGAAGATCATTTTCGAGATCCGCGAATGATCCCGGTCACCGAGGTGTTTCTCGGACGCTTCGTCAAAGCGTTCGGCATCCGTGGCGAGCTCAAGTTGTACGCCTCGGGTGATTTCTGGTTCGACGCGCTGGAGTCGGAGCGCTTGTACATCCTGCGCGACGGCGACGACGAGAGGCACCCCGTGGTGCTCGAATACGCGCAGGCGCACCAGAAGCAGTACATCGTGAAGCTCGAGGGCCTTGACGAGCGCAGCGATGCCGAAAAGGAAGTCGGCTCCAACCTGTTCATCGACATGCGGGAGCCCGACGTGGATCTGCCGGACTACGAGCTGCCCTTCCAGGTGCTGGGCATGCACGTGAAAACCGAAGACGGGCGCGAGATCGGTCACATTACCGACGTGATCGCATCGCCCGGGCAGAACGTGTACGAAGTGACGGCCGATGGCGGCAACAAGGTGTTGATCCCGGCGGTGGACGCCTTCATCGTCGCGCGCAATTTCGACGACGGCGAAATGACTGTGCGGCCGATTCCGGGACTGTTGGACGGGTGAGCGTCGTGCGCATCAATGTGGTCACGATTTTTCCGGAGACCATGGATGCAATGCTGGCCACCGGAATGCTGGCGGTCGCGGCCAAGAAGGGCATCGCCGAGTTCCGGACCAGGAGCCCGCGCGAATTCACCACCGACGCGCACCGCACGGTGGACGATTCGCCCTTCGGCGGTGGTGCGGGCATGATCCTGATGGCGCCGCCCATCGTGGATGCCGTGGAGAGCTTCCAGCGCAAGCCGGGCTCGCCGGTCATCCTGATGGCGCCGTCGGGAAAGACATTCGACCAGGCGGCCGCGCAGCGGCTGTCGGAAGAAGAAGAGCTCACCTTCATCTGCGGACGCTACAAAGGCGTCGATGAGCGGGTGAAAGAGCTCGTGGTGACAGAAGAGATTTCGCTCGGAGACTTCGTGCTCTCGGGCGGTGAATTTGCGGCCGCGGCGGTGATCGAAGCCGTCGTGCGGCTGAAGGCCGAGGTGCTCGGCAACGAGGAGTCCTCCAACAGCGACTCCTTCGCGCCGGGACGGGATGGGCTCCTCGACAGTGCGTGGTACACGCGTCCCGCGGAATACCGCGGGCTCAAGGTTCCCGACGTCTTGATGTCGGGGCACCACGCCGAGATCGAGAAGTGGCGGCGGAAGTCGTCGCTGGAGCGGACACGGCGCCATCGGCCGGATTTATTGGATCGGGAAAAACGTTCGTAGCCGA
>DATEHD010000489.1:0-3820 GCA_035279765.1 Candidatus Krumholzibacteriia bacterium
AGCGCGTATCAATTTCCAAATTGCGATTGCGCGCGAGCAGCGTGAGCGAGGGGCGACATGCGACCGCGTGGCAAAGCCTCTTCAAGGGGACGTCGTAGCCTTTTTCCAAGGAGGATCCATCGCACAGCGGAAGCCGACGTAGACCCAGCGTTTGCCGGGCGAGGCGCTTTCGCGATTGGAGCAGCGCAAGTACTTCGGGAACGTGTTCCATGAGCCGCCGCGGTAGACGCGGCGCTCGCCGGCCTTGAACACTTCCTTGCGATCCGGAATATCGCGCGGCAGGACGTCCCCCGGCGCGCGAGGATAGGCGGCGTAGAATCCATCCACCCATTCGGCGGCATTGCCCGCCATGTCGTACACGCCGTACGGGCTCACTCCCGACGGATAGGTCATGATCGGGACCAGGTGATCGCCGTTGTTGGCGCGCGTGCGGTCGAACGAATTCCCCCACGGGTACATGCGCGCATCCGTGCCGCGCGCGGCTTTCTCCCACTCCGCCTCGGTGGGCAGACGCTTGCCGACGAACTTCGCGTACGCCGCCGCTTCCTCCCACGTGATGCTGATCACGGGCAGGCCGTCTTCGCCGATGCCGTAGTTGCCGTTTTGCCACTTGGGCGGCGGTGGAACCTTCATGGAATCGACATACACCTTGTACTGCGCGTTCGTCACTTCGTGCACGTCGATATAGAAGTCGTCCACCCAGATCTTGCGCTGCGGAAACTCATCCACGTCGGCCACGCGGTAGACGTCGCTCACGGTGCTTCCCATGAGGAAGTCGCCGGACGGGACGAACACCATGTCCTGCACGGGTGGAAGCGGATTGGGCCGGGGAGTGGAATTCTGTGCGGGCGCACGGGAGGCCAGGAGGGCCACCGCCAGAAGAGCCGGAATGGACAGAACAATAATGACTGGTCGCATAGGTTCGAGTGGTCGAAACCTCCGGCGGGGTGAGGGCCACGCGATACGGGACACTTTAATGGCGCCCGGCCAGAGTAGTAAATCTCAATTCTATATTCGTGTTATGGAGTCGGACGCGGTGATGGGCCGTGCAGGAAAAAGAAAGCGGGCCCCGTTTCCGGAGCCCGCTCAGGGGCGTTCATGTTGAACGTTGATGAATAAGGCGGAAGGCAGCCAACCTTGCGGTGGACTGCCTTCCTCTGGTGGGGACAGATTCGGCGTTGTTTGGGACTAGGGACGCCGTTTCCTCTTCCTGATGTTGGCTTTGCGATAAATAAGGTGAAGCCGAATACCGTCCGCCTCAGCCCATCACATTTCCGAACGGTTGCCGCATATCCTTCCCTCGGTAACGGCTTCGGAAAGGAGTATAGGCAGGGGCTTGCTATTCGCAAAATAGAAAATATATAATACAAGCATCTGAATTACAGATGGCTGGTGACCCATGGCGACAATCAATCTGAACCACTTGTTCTACTTCTATGAGGTGGCCCGGCGGGGCAGCTTTACCCGGGCCGCCCGGGATCTCCTCGTCGCCCAGTCGGCCCTGAGCGTCCAGATCAAGGCCCTCGAAGCCTCCCTCGGCACCCCGTTGTTCGACAGGCGCCGCACCGGGGTCGAGCTCACCGAAGCCGGCCAGCGCGCGTACTCGGCGGCCGAACGGATCTTCAGCGAAACCGACCAGCTCGTCGCGGACTTGAGCCAGACCGGCAGGCAGGTCGCCGGCGGCGTCACCGTGGGTACGGTGAACAGCATCGGCATGTACCAGCTGCCTGAAGTGCTCTCCGACTTTCGAAAGAAATTCCCCGATGTCCGCGTCCGCGTCGACTTTCGCGAAACGGAAGCCGTGATGGAGCAGCTCTTCCAGGGGCGCAGCGATGTCGCCATCGTCCCGTGGCAGCGCCCGTACTCGGAGCTCAATGCGGTGCCGCTCGCGCGTCACAAGATGTTCCTGGTGGCGCCGCCCGATCATCCATTGGCGTCACAGGAGCGTGTCTCGCTGCGCGACCTGGAGAAGTTTCCCTTCGTCGGATATCACGAAGGCATGCACACGCGCTCCATGATCGACGCGCTCTTCAAGCGCATGTCGCTCAGCATCGAGTACGCCATCGAGTCGTCGAATTCGGCGACAATCAAGCAGATGGTGCTGGCCGGCATGGGGCTCGCTTTTCTGCCCGAGATTGCGGTAACGGCGGAGCTGCGGCGCGGACAGCTGGTGCGCCTCGACGTGCCGCCGCTCATGCTGCACCAGGACGTCACGCTGTACACGCGCAAGAATCGCTCGCTCACGCGCACGGCCTCCGAGTTCGTGCAATTCGTCACCGACTATTTCGACCGCAAGAAGCGACTCGCTGAGAAGCGTGGAGTGTGAGTTGGGCGAGATCCACCTCCTCCGGCGACGGTAGAAAATCATCCACTTGTTTCGATGACAGATCGCCATGGCGCGCCCTATACTCCCGCCCATGACCGCGATCACCATCGCCATGTTCATCGCCGGCGCGGCATTCGGATCGCTGGTGCTCTGGCTCGTGGGGCGTGCGCGTAGCGCGCGCCTCGAAGCGACCCTGGAGCAGGAGCGCCGTTCCGCCGCCGATCGCATCGCCACCCTCGAGCAGAGCGAGATTCGGCTCACCGACACCTTCAAGGCCCTCTCCGGCGACGCGCTGAAGAGCAACAACGAGGCGTTCCTCCAGCTGGCGCGTACCACGCTCGACAAGTACCAGGACGGCGCCAAAACCGACCTCGAGCAGAAGAAGAAAGACGTCGAAACGGTGGTGAAGCCAATCGCCGAATCGCTGGAGAAAGTGAACGCGCAGATCACCGAGCTGGAAAAGATGCGCCGGCAGGATTACGGCGCCCTGGCGCAGCACCTGGAGACGTTGCGCGCGCACGCCGACGCGTTGACGAACGAGACGCGTAACCTGGGTAACGCGCTGCGCAAGCCGATCGTGCGCGGTCGCTGGGGTGAGATACAGCTGGAGCGCGTGGTGGAGATGGCGGGCATGCTCGATCACGTCGACTTTCACCGCCAGGTCACGACCGAAGGCGAAGAAGGACGCCTCCGTCCCGACCTCACCGTTCATCTCCCGGGCGGAAAGACAATCGTGGTGGATGCCAAAGCGCCGCTCGACGCGTACTTGAGCGCCGTGGAAGCAAAAGACGAAGCGGCGGCGAAGGAATACATGAAACAGCACGCGCGCGTGGTGAAGACGCACGTCGCGAAGCTCAGCGAAAAGTCGTACTGGAGCCAGTTCGTAGCGACGCCGGAGTTCGTCGTGATGTTCCTTCCGGGCGAGAATTTCTTTTCCGCCGCACTGGAACACGAGCCGGCGCTGATTGAAGACGCGGTCAAAGAGCACGTCATTATTGCGACGCCGACGACTCTCATCGGTCTTCTCAAGGCCGTCGCCTTCGGGTGGCGGCAGGAGAAAATCGCGGAGAGCGCCCAGGAGATCAAGACCCTGGGCAAGGACCTCTACACCCGTCTCAGCAAACTGGCCGAACATTTCGGCAAAGTTGGGGTGAACCTCGAGCGCTCGATCGTGGCGTACAACGAGGCCGTGGGGTCGTTGGAGACCCGGGTTTTGCCCGCTGCTCGCCGCTTCCACGAGCTCGATGTGACGACTGTCGAGGTCATCGACGAGGTCAAGCCGATCGACAAGTCTTTGCGAGCGCTCCAGGCGGCGGAATTCATCGAGTCCAACCTGGAAACGAAGCCGGCCACGCCGCCGACCCCCCCGCCCACGCAGGTCTCCATCTTCGATACCCCCACGGAGGCGCAGCGGCCCACCGCCGGGCCCGCGTTTCTGGACCCGAAACCCGCCATTGACTCTGCGCCCGGAACCCGGTAAAGTATTATGCACGT
>DATEHD010000490.1:0-9890 GCA_035279765.1 Candidatus Krumholzibacteriia bacterium
GCGCTCGAGGTAGACGCGGCCGTCGCCGAACGCCGCAGCGGCTTCGCGCGCCGCGGAGGCCAGCGCTTGCTCGAGCTCGGCCTCGTCGGCGACGGTCCGCATGCCCTTGCCGCCGCCGCCGGCCGCGGCTTTGAGCAGCACCGGATAACCGATCTTGTCCGCGATGCGCGCCGCTTCCTTCGGATCACTCACCGGGCCGTCGCTTCCCGGCACGATGGGAACGCCGGCCGCTTGCATACGCGCGCGCGCCTCGAGCTTGTTGCCCATGTCGCGGATGGCCGCGGGGGTGGGACCGACGAACACGAGCCCCGCGTCTGCGCACGCCTGCGCGAAGGCGGCGTTCTCGGCCAGGAAGCCGTAGCCCGGATGCACTGCCTGCGCGCCGCACTTCTTCGCGGCGTCCACGATGCGATCGATGTTGAGGTAGCTCTCGCGGCTCTCGCTGGCACCGATGGCGTAGGCCTCGTAGCAGTAGGCAACGTGCAGCGCGACGCGGTCCACTTCGGAGTACACCGCCACCGGCGCGATGCCCATTTCCTTGCACGCGCGCGCAATGCGCAGTGCAATCTCACCGCGATTGGCGATCAGGATTTTCGTGAACATCCCGCGTTTCCTTTCATGTGGCGCGCTCCAGGGCAAGCGCTGCCTTCATGCTACAGCGGGATGTTCCCGTGTTTCTTGGGGGGAAGAGATTGCCGCTTGTTCACGAGGCTCTCGAGGGCGGCGATGATCCTGGGTCTCGTATCCGCCGGCTCGATGATGTCGTCGATGTATCCCAGCGACGCGGCGATGTAGGGATTGGCGAACTTCTCGTTGTATTCGGCGATCAGGCGCGCCCGTTCGGCGGCGGGGTCTTTGGCCTTGTCGATTTCCTTCTTGTTCAGAATGTTGACCGCACCCTCGGCGCCCATCACGGCCAGCTCGGCCGAGGGCCACGCCACGTTGTAGTCGGCGCGGATGTGCTTGGAGCTCATGACGTCGTACGCGCCGCCGTAGGCCTTGCGCGTGATCACCGTGATCTTGGGCACGGTGGCTTCGCAGTACGCAAAGAGAAGCTTGGCGCCGTGCTTGATGATGCCGCCCCATTCCTGCTCCGTGCCGGGCAGGAAGCCGGGAACATCTTCGAACGTGATGAGTGGAATGTTGAACGCGTCGCAGAAGCGCACGAAGCGCGCCGCCTTGATCGACGACTTGATGTCGAGCACACCGGCCAGCGAGCGCGGCTGATTGCCCACCACTCCCACGCTGCGCCCGTTCAAACGCGCAAAGCCCACCACGATGTTGGTGGCGTACAGCGGTTGAATCTGGAAGAACTCGCCGTCGTCGACCACGCGGTGGATCACATCCACCATGTCGTACGGAACCCTGGCGTCCTCGGGGACGATGGAGTTGAGCGCCACGTCGCGCCGCTGCGGATCATCCTTGGGGGTGACGCGCGGCGTCTCGGAGAGATTGTTCTGCGGCACGAACGAGAGCAGCTTGCGGATCAGGAGAATGCAATCCTGGTCGTTGCGCGCCATCAAATGCGCCACACCACTCTTCGACGAATGCGTCTGCGCGCCGCCCAAGTCTTCGAACGACACTTCCTCGTTGGTCACCATTTTGATCACGTTGGGACCGGTGACGAACATGTGGCTGGTCTGGTCCACCATCACGATGAAGTCGGTGATGGCGGGGGAGTACACGGCACCGCCGGCGCACGGGCCCATCACGGCGGAAATCTGAGGCACCACGCCCGACGCCAGCGTGTTGCGCAGAAAAATCTCCGCGTAGCCGCCGAGGCTGGCCACGCCTTCCTGGATGCGTGCGCCGCCGCTGTCGTTCAAGCCCACCACCGGCGCCCCGTTTTCCATCGCGAGGTCCATCATGCGGCAGATCTTGGCGGCGTTGGACTCGCTGAGGGTGCCGCCGAACACGGTGAAGTCCTGGGCGAAGGCATAGGTGAGCCGTCCCGCCACCGAGCCGTAGCCGCACACCACGCCGTCGCCGGGCGGACGGTTGTCGCCAATCCCGAAATCGGTGGTGCGGTGCGTCACAAAGACGCCCAGCTCCTGGAAGGTCGCGGGATCGAACAGGAGGTGGACGCGCTCCCGGGCCGTGAGGCGGCCCGATTCGTGGATCTTGGCCACGCGTTCAGTGCCCCCGCCGGCTTCCGCGGCAGCGCGCATTTCGGCAAGTTTCTTGAGCTTGGGATTGGTGGACATGGGAGACGACGGGCGACCGGTGAAGGAACACCGAGGCACTTTCCGCCCTTCGGGGGCATCCTCGATTCGGCCCCCGGCATTCTATTTGTGGATGCCGAGGCCCGTCAACGGTTTTCGATTGCTCAAAACGCGTAATCCCCGTTAATATTAAACCATTACGCGTCCCGCGGTGGGACCGCGGAATCCCTCCGGGAGGAATCGGGTGCGCGCCTTTTTTGTGCTCCTCACAGTGGTGGGGTTGGGTCTGTGCGGCTGTTCCAAGAAGGAAGCCGCCCACCAGGAAACAGCCGGCAAGACGCAGACAGAAGCCCAGGGCATGATGCCGAAGGTGGACAGCACGACGGCCTCTTCCGAAGCCGTGCCCATGAACGACGTGCCCGAGACCCCTGTCGACGGGCTCTCCCTGGATCCCTTCTTCGACGAAGCCGGCACCAAGAACGAGATCGCGGTGAAAGCCGGTGAGCAGTTCAAGCTCTACATCATGGCCCACACCGTGGAGCCGTATCCGACAGGCTCGGCCCAGCTCCGGCTGCAGCTCCCGCCGGGCGTCAACGTTCTGTATACGGTCGAAACCGATCACAAGCTCAGCTCGCTCGGCAAATACGATTTCAATTACATGGTCGCCTACGACTGCACGCCGCCCGGACGTTTCGTGGTGGTGTCGTATGTGCTCCAGGCGGACAAGGATTTCAAGGGCGGAAAGGTGGAAGTCCTTCCCGGCTTCCTTTCTGACAACGCCACCTTTCTCGGCTTTGCAACGTGTGAGTTCATCGAGGTGCGTGCCACGGGCGGCACCGCCACGATCAAGCTGAAAGCGTAGTTCGTTCACGTTTGTATTTCCCGTGCGGCGTAGCGCCGCACGAACTCAGGTTTGCGACAGAATTTGTTTCCTCCTGCAGTCAGCCCCGCAGATTTGCAACTCGAGGTGTTTTTCATGGGTAAGCAGGAATTTCGCTCCCTGGCGCTGGGCGCCGTTTGTCTTTTCATCGCCGCCAGCGCGGCTGCGTTTACGTCGCCGCGCGATGGTGGACCTCTTCCCCAGGGCTACTTCGACGCCAAGGCGAAAGATCCGCGCGCGTTCACAGCACCCCACGCCTGGGTGCAGAAAGCAGAGCGCCTGCGCACCGAGCGCGAGGCGTATCTCGCCAAGCCGGGCAGTCTCCCCAATTTTGCAGCCGGGAATTTCGCGGTGGCGGACACGTTCCGCGTTCCCGTCCTGCCTTCCTTTTATATTGCCTCAGAGCAGGCGCTGGCGCCCGTCAGTGCTGCCAATCTGCAAAAGCAATTGTTCGGCGCCAATGCCACGGGCAACGTGACCGACTATTACCACGAGGTCTCGTACAACCAGCTCACCGTGACCGGCGACGTGTACTCGAATACGCAACTTGCGCACGATCACAACTACTATGCCGGGAGCTGCAATGGCACGGATCCGGGTTGCGCGCGTACCGGCGAGATGCTCAAGGAAATACTCGACGCAAGAGATGGAACCGTCAACTTCGCGAAATATGACAACGACGGTCCGGACGGTGTCCCGAACTCCGGCGACGACGACGGCTATGTCGACGCCGTTGTCTTTGTCCAGGGCCTGCCGGGCGGGGAATGTGGTACCAACAACATCATCTCGCACACGTGGTCGTACACGGCGTGGTCCAATTCGGGGGGATTGCCGTACACCACCAACGACGCGCGCCACGGCGGCGGCAACATCAAGATCGACACCTACGTGATCATGCCGGCGCTCAATTGCGGCGCCACCTCGCCGTACACGAGCGACGAGTACATCGACATCGGCGTGTTGTGTCACGAGCTCGGCCACACCATGGGCCTGCCGGATCTCTACGATGTGAACGGGGGCGGCAGCGGCATCGGCCACTGGGGCATCATGGGTTCGGGGAACTGGAATACGCCGGAGAAGCCCGCGCACATGGACGCGTGGTGCAAAAAGGAGCTGGGCTGGACCACGCCGGTCCAGATCGGCTGGCAGCCCGCACCCGTGGCGATCAAGGACGCGGAAGAATATCCCGACGTCTACAGGCTTCCCTTCGACGATGAGCGTTTCCGCCGCTCAACGACGTGCGCGATTGCAGGGAGCTATTCGCTCTACTGCGGCTTCACGGCCGCGGAAGCGGCGACACATGGGTTTGCCAGCGCGGGTCCGGGCTACGGCTCGAACTGGTACCAGACCATCGAGCACACGTTTCACTACAAGGGCAGCGGTTCGGTGAACTTCCAGTACGCCTATACCGGCGACATGGAAAACGGCTACGACTTTGCGAAAGCAATCATCAGCGTCAACGGTGTGGAGACGGTGCTCAAGCAGTACACAGGTACGTCGAATGGCAGCGAGAACGTTCCGATCACCGGCTACCTGGCACCTCTCGCCGGCGCGGGCGGCGACTACACAATCAAGTTTCGCTTCGTGAGTGACCTCTCGTTCGACGATTCCGACGGCCAGAATGCGACCACGTGCGGGGCGTTCGCGGTGGACAACGTGAATGTGAACGGCGGCGGTGTCACGTACACCACCGGCTTCGAGACCTCGGCGGATGGATGGCACATCAATCCGAGCGAGACGCTGAGCGCGGAGTACTGGCTGGTGGAGAACCGCAAGAAGGTCGGCTTCGACGTGAACCTCCACGGCGAAGGTCTGCTCATCTGGCACGTGGACGACGAGATGTTGCACGCGCCGTTGCTCATCAATCGTGGCAACAACAACGGCCCGCGCGGACTGGTCCTGGAAGAAGCGGAAGGTGTGTTCGACCTGAACGGCACCGGCTTCAACATGGGTGAGGCCGCGGACCCGTATCCCGGCACCAGCGGCAACACGTCGTTTACGTCGGCATCCGTGCCGAACAGCAACGACAACCTGGACCGGCCCACGCAGATCCAGGTCACGAGCATCGGTCCCGCCGGCGCCACCATGAACGCCACGCTGCGCGCGGGGAATCCGGGTCCGATCGCCACGAGTATCGCGCCCAACGCCATCGACAACGACCAGACCTCCGTGCTGGTAACGGTGACGGGTTCGCGCATTCGCTACGGGGCGACATTCAAGTTCAGCATCACGCAGAAGGATCTGCTTCCCAGATCGATCGAGTGGTTGGATGACAACACGATTCGCGCGACGCTCAACACGTACACGCAGACGCCCGGCCAGTGGAACCTGGTGGTCACCAATCCCGACGGCCAGACCTTCACGCTCCCCAATGCGCTCACGCTGAATTCAGTGCTCGCGGCGCGCGTGGTGTCGGCCAACGTGGATGTGATCAATAGCGGCGTGCGCCTGCGCTACACGCTGTTCGATCAGGAGCCGGGCGAGACCATCTCGCTCCTGCGCGCCAACGGCACTGCGTCCGACTTCGCCGTGATTCGCGACAAGCTCGATCCCGTGAGCGGCAACAACTACGAGTACGTCGATCGCTCGGTGGAGCCGGGGCACTCGTATTCGTACCTGCTCGAGTCACGCGCCGCGAACGGCGACGTGAGCGAGCTTCATCGCGCCACCGCGGTGATTCCGGCGGCGTCGCTCGTGCTGGAGCAGAACGTGCCCAACCCGTTCAATCCGCGCACGGTGATTGGATTTTATCTTCCTGCCCGCACAAGCGTGCATCTGGACGTGTACGATGTCAGGGGCGCGCTGGTTAAGCGCATCGCTTCCGGTGTATTTGATTCAGGGTCACATTCAATCGAATGGGATGGTACCGATTCCAATAACCAGGGAGTGGCGAGCGGATTCTACGTGTATCGCCTCGTGACCGACGGTCATCCCGCGATGACGCGCAAGATGATGCTTCTGAAGTAGCGCTCACGGTCACCGGTGACAGTGATTGGGTGAAATCCACCTTCGTAACGGAGGTGAAAAAGACCCGGTGGGACCCGCATGAAAGAAATCGCGCCGGAGATTTGCGAAGGATCTCCGGCGCGATTTCAATTTACCGCCAACGTTGACGGTGAACTTCACCCAGTTTGACGCGCTGGCGCGCGTCGGCTCACTGCTTCACAACCAGCACGGAATTCTTCCCGCCGTATCCGTCGGGTTCCGTGCTCTGCGATGACGGATCCAGCACCTGCTTATTCTGATCCACCAGGAAGCGATACGAGTACTTGCCCGGGAGGAGCGAAAGCGTGAGCTCCCACACGTCGCCCTTTTTCGACATCGGGTTCACGGCGGGGGACCAGCCGTTGAAGCTTCCCACCACCGCGACCGATCCCGCCTCCGGAGCCTGGAAACGCAGCGTCACCAGCCGGCGCGACTCGGTCGGCGCGGAGCCCGTCGCCATCTCGCGCGCCGTGAGCTCACGATAACCTCCCGCCAGCTCGGCCAGATTGTTGTCGAACTCGTCCGCGGCGAGATTGTCGTCGTTGCCCAGCGCGAACGACACGCGCGCGTCGCGATCGCCGATGACTTTAATGAGAATGTGATTCTTGTCGGGATCGAGCTGGACGTTGGCCTGTGCCGAATCGCCGCGCTCGCTACCCACCGTGACCACGCGCCGTCCGTTCACAAACAAGGCCGCCGGGGCATTCGCCCACAGGCGCGCCTGCAACTGCGTCTCGTAAGCGCACGCAATGATCGTGTAGAGATACTGCACGCCGCGATCGTTGGCGAGCGCGCCCAGCGCGATCCCGCCGTGTTGATCGCACGACGACTCGGGCACGGGACGCCAGCGCGCCGCGCCGTTGGGGCCCGGATAGCTCTGCAGCAGATTGACACCCTGCTCGGGCGGATTGACGTGGTCGAGGCCGCCGTCGGCGGCAAACGGCCCCACGTACGTCCACTGGTAGGGCTTGAACAGGCTCGATGCAATCGTGCCCGCCTCACGATCACCCGAGAAGAACTTGAGCGCAAACGGAAACAGCCCCGGCCGGCAGGGCGACGGAATCTCCACGTGAAGCGTGACCGACGCCGAATCGCTCACTCCAAAACGAATGAGACCCTGGTTGCCCTCGGCCAGGCGCAATCCCGCCGGACTGAACCAGTAGTATCGGGTGTCGGGCGAGAGGTTGGTGTGGCGCAGCATCGAGAGCTCGACAGGAATCGTCGATGCACGGATCGCGCGTCCCTGCGGGAAGCGCGCCGTGATGTTGACCGGCGTATTGAGATAGATGGATCTGTCGAAATACACATGTGACAGGATGCCGTTTGCGTCTTCAAACACCGCCGTAAACGTCAGCAGGCGCAGCGTGCCGGTTGTGCCGCGCGCCAGGTTCCGCGTCACGAAACGCAGCGGTGCCCCCGGAGACGCAGACGGCGCCACGCCTGTCACCGGCGCAATCGCCTCTCCAAAAACGCCGACGGAGATTGTCTTCCATGTGACTGGCGCCGTCGTGGAAATCTGCCAGCGCACCTCGTACTTGTCCTGCATGACCACACAGTCGTTCACGATCCCGACCTTGACGCTTGCGCCCTGCGCTGCATAGCGCATCTGGAAGAGCCGGTTCTCGGCGCGCTGCAGCATGGAGGTCACATCGTCGAGCACGTGCTGGGCGGCGACGTTCGGGTCGACGCCGGGAAAAGTCTTGCGGTCGTCCGGGTTGAAGAACGTCGTGGTGCGCAGGCGGTCGCGCAGCGTGGCTACGGTCGTATACATGATGTTGATCGACTCGGCGCTCTTGTCCGTGGAGAGCATGGGGAGGTGTGCCGTCATGGCCAGTGCGCGCACATCGGTCATTGCGTGCTCGATACGGAAGCGCTCCGGATCGGCGAATGTGGTCGCGCGCTCGAGGCAGAGAAACATTCCGAACACAATGTCGTCGTCGGTGAGCGGGATATCGACGCGTCCGCGCGCCAGCGCGTAGCGCTCCACAGGCATCGCCACCGCAGACGGCAACGGCATCATCTTGCGCAGCGCATCGATCACGCCGTCGTGGTTGCCGCCATCCAGTACGTCCACCGCCGACATGAAGTCGATGGCATTGGTGGCGCGGTCGGCCGGAGTCACGTTGGCGGTCGCGTGGGAGGCCCAGTCGATCACGTGTGCGCGCATGCGCTCGGCATGGTTGTCGCCCACCACCATGGAGAACTCCGCAGGCAGTGCCGCCGCCGGCGGGAACGCACGCACGGCCGCGCCGGTGGCGGCGTCATGCGCGAAACAGTAGTCGTCGTTGGCGTCGAACATGCCTCCGACTACCGCGCGCTCGATCGTGCGCGCAGCATCGTACCAGTGCAGCGCCAACATGGGGCGCCGCAGCTCCAGGTTGATGCGCGCGAGATTGCGCGCGTCCAAAGCGAGCAGTGCGTTGAACGCAGGATCCTCGACGCGGGCGCCCTTCCCGCCGTCGGCATTTTCAATCAGCCTGTCACCGTCGCGGTCGGCGGAGGAAAAGAGATAGGTGTAGTAACGCGCGATGGAGTTTGCGGCCTGGGCAAGCGACGCCGTGTTGCGCGTGGTTGCGTATGCATCCAGTGCCATGGTGGAAAAAATGGGACGCGTGAGCAGCACGGCGCCGTCGTCGTCGGATGGCGCGTACACACCGGTCCCGTTCTGCGTGCGAAATACGGAGGTCAGGAGCGCGTCGGTCTGCTGCGCGGTGGCCGCGTCCAGGCGCGCGACTAGCGGGGTGTTCAGCGGGGCCGTATCTTCCGCGCCGACTGCAGTGGGAATCATGAGCACCCACATCGCCACGCGCACGACGAGCGCCGGGTGGACGATCCGGCGCCAGCGCCGGCCGTTGGTGGTGCCCCGGACGCGTCTCAGTGCTGCAACTCGTTCCAAAATCATGCGGTTAAACCTGCCACCCGGGGTTCCATGCAAGGAGCGAACCGACTCGCCACCATGGGGAGTTTTCCTTGACGATGGGGCACTGCTCGGATACCCTGCTGACTCAAGCAACCCTTTGGAAATCAAGCTTTTAATCTGCCGAATCGGCGCCCCGCCCTGGCGGTCGCGCCGGGCCCAAAAAGGGAATCGTGTCCTCGCGCGTTGCCATTCTCGAGGCAAAACGAACTCCCATCGGCAAGTTCCTCGGTGCATTTCGTAACTACCCGGCCGTGAAGCTGGGCGCGCATGTCGCGCGCGAAGCTCTCGCCTCGTCGGGAATTGCACCGGAGCGCGTCGGTGAGGTCATTTTTGGTCACGCCCGCCAGGCCGGCTGCGGTCCCAATCCCGCACGCCAGGTGCTGGTGGGCGCAGGCGTGCCCGAATCCGTCACCGCGTTTACTGTGAACGCGGCGTGCGGTTCGGGGCTCAAGTCCATCGCGGTGGCCAGCGACGACATCCGGCTGGGACGCGCGGAGCACGTGCTCGCCGGCGGCATGGAAAACATGTCGATGGTGCCCTTCATCCTCGACCGTGTGCGCGAGGGATACCGCCTCGGACACGCGAAGCTCGTCGACGACATGTATCGCGACGGTTTTCTCTGCCCGCTCTGCGACATGGTGATGGGAGAGACCGCGGAAGTTCTCGCGGATGAGTTCAAGATCACGCGTGAAGAGCAGGACGGCTGGGCCCGTCTCAGTCAGAATCGCGTGGAACGCGCGAACGCGAAAAATCTCTTTGCTGAAGAAATTGTGGCCGTCCAGATTCCCGGAGACCGGGGTGAAATGGTCACGGTGAGTGCTGACGAACACCCTCGTGCCGGAGTGGAGCTCGCGTCGCTGGCCAAGCTTCCTCCCGTCTTCAAAAAGAACGGAACCGTCACCGCCGGCAACGCATCCGGCATCACCGACGGCGCGGCCGCGCT
>DATEHD010000491.1:0-6393 GCA_035279765.1 Candidatus Krumholzibacteriia bacterium
CAACAAGCGCGGACGGTTACTGTCGACTCCCACGGGAACTCCTACTTCGCAGGCGACTTTCAGGGAACCATCAACTTCACCGGGCTGAGCCAGAACACGCTGACAAGCGTGGCCGGCTACGATTTTTACATCGCGAAATTCGACGCAGCCGGAAACTTTTTGTGGAGTCAGCGCTTCGGCAAGGATGGCGATCAGCACGTGACATCCCTGGCCACGGATCCTTCAGGCAATCTATACGTGGCGGGTTATTTCTACGGTTCCATGGATCTCGGCGACAACCAGACCATGCAGACCTTCGACCCGGTAGACAACGTGTTCTTCGCCAAGTTCGGACCGGGCGGGAATGTGATCTGGCACGACAATCCGGATTGGAATCTGCCACAGAGGGCGCGAGCTATTGCTGCAGATCAGAGCGGTAACATGTATGTCGCCGGCGATTTCCAGGGACAGATGGGTCTCGGCGTTGTGGCAATCACCAGTGCCGGTGGTTACGACATCTTCCTCGCCAAATATGATTCCGCGGGAACCAATCTTTGGGGCAAGCGATTTGGCGATCCCGCAACCCAAACTGTTGCCTCGATGACTGTCGATCCGTCGGGAAATCCAATCCTGCTGGGGGAATTTGCCGGAACGATCAACTTTGGGACCGGCAATATGACCAGCGTCGGCGCGACGGATATTGGTCTCGCAAAATTCAACCCGGCGGGAACCTGCCTGTGGAGTCATCAGTACGGGACGGCGTCTGCCGCAAATCCGCGATCTGTGGCGACGGATCCAGACGGAAATGTTTACATCGGCGGCAGTTTCCTGTGCTGCATCGATTTTGGCGGAGGCTTTCTGTTCGAGAATGGCGGCGGCTACGACATTTTCCTCGCCAAATTGAATCCGGCCGGGACCTTTCTCTGGAACAAGAGCTTCGGTGATGCCAACTGGGACGACAATGCCAGCGTGGCAACGGATGTCGTTGGCAACGTCTACCTATTTGGGAATTTCAATGGTCAGCTTGACTTTGGAGGCGGGGCGCTCCTCAGCACCCCATTCGCGATCTTTGATCCGTACCTCGCCAGCCTCGACGCCGACGGAAACCACCGATGGAGCACCGCTTTCCCGAGCGGTACGGCCGAAGCCGCGGCGATGGCTTGCGGTGGCGGTGAAGTGTGCGTCACGGGGTCGGTGACCGGATCGATCAACCTGGGGGGCGGTGTCTTGAGCAGCTCGGGGCAGAAAGACGTTTTCGCTGCGCAATACAGTCGTTTTTTCAAGGAGCCTGTGATCACGTCTATCGCCGATGTTGGCAACGATCAGGGGAAGAAGGTATGGGTGGAGTTGTCACGGTCGGGGCACGATGCGCCTTCGAGCACGCCCATCAATCATTACGAGATCTATCGCAAGCAGGAGCCGGGAGCCGGCTGGGACCTCGTCGGTTCGATTCCGGCGCACGGCGAAGATGAATACCTGGCCATCGCACCCACGCTTGCGGATTCCACGGTTAGCAACGGGCAGCACTTCACGACCTTCTTCGCCCGCGCGGTGACGAGCAACCCGCTGGTCTATTACGACTCGCCGCCTGCTTCGGGATATTCGCTCGACAACCTGGCGCCCGCTGTTCCCACCAATCTCATTTACCAGGCCGGCCAGTTGA
This sequence comes from Candidatus Krumholzibacteriia bacterium, assembly GCA_035279765.1. Taxonomy (GTDB): domain Bacteria; phylum Krumholzibacteriota; class Krumholzibacteriia; order WVZY01; family JAKEHA01; genus JAKEHA01. Next base: position 1,643 of record DATEHD010000491.1, read on the forward strand.
GCTGGAGCAAGTCGAAATCTTCCGACTTCGATCATTTCACCGTGTACGGTGCCAACACGAGCTCGTTTGCGTCTGCCGTGCTTGTCCACACGACGGCTACCAACACCATGGATGTCAGTTCTTCTCCTTATACTCACTATTTCGTGACCGCAACCGATCATGCCGGCAACGAAAGCGCGCCCGCCATGTTTGGCACCGCCACCGCGGTGGGAGACACGCCGCGCAGCTACGCGCTTTCGATATCCGCGTACCCGAATCCGTTCAACCCACAGACGACGCTGCGCTACACGCTGCCCGCGAAAGGGCGCGTGACGATCACGATTTACGATACGCAAGGGGCGTTGGTCACCCGGCTGATCGACGAGACCCGCAATGCGGGCGCGTACACGGTAGCGTGGAACGGGCAGAATGAAACGGGCCGTGTGGTCAGCTCGGGTGTCTATTACGCGCGCATCCTGAACGATTCGCAGGCGAGAACCTGTAAACTTCTCCTGATGAAGTAACCCGGCCCGTCGCTGGCAGCGGGGCATAGCCAGACTCCTCTCATGATTGGAGTCGCTTCAATATCCACAATACTGCCCATGCTACGGGAAGTACCTGCAACGTTATACTCTCTTCACCCCGGCCTGCTTACCGGTGGGCATCCGCGGAGGGGAGACCTATGAACCGGCTCGTCATTATCATCCTAATCATCTGTGTTCTGTTCATCCCAGGCGCTGTTCACGCGACATACGTCTTTGACGCGTTTCCCAACCTGGCGCCGATCCCGAATCCCATCGGCATCGTAGACCCCCTGGATGGAACCGACCGTCTTTTCATCGTGCTGCGCGCGGGGTTCATCTATGTGATGCAGAATGATCCTACGGTGACGACACGCACGCGCTTCCTGGACATCAACGCGATGATCACGGCCGTCACCGAAGGCGGCCTGCTCGGCCTCGCCTTCCATCCCAACTACGAGAACAACGGATACTTTTACATCACGTACACGGCGGAGAACCCGCGCCGCGAGGTGCTCGCGCGCTACAGTGTGGATCCGGCCAATCCGAGCGCCGCGCTTCCCGGCAGTGCGCTCGTGATTCTCGAGATACCGAAGACGAATCTCTACCACAACGGTGGGTGCATCACATTCGGACCGGACGGATATCTCTACTGGAGCCTGGGGGAAGACGGCATTGCGCAATACGCACAGGATCTGACCAAGTGGAACGGCAAGCTGTTGCGCATAGACGTCGACCATCCGTCGGGCGGCAATGCGTATGGTATTCCTGCCGGCAATCCGTTTGCGGGCGCCGGCGGTGGCGTGCACCGTGAAATCTGGGCGTATGGATTTCGCAATCCGTGGCGTTTCAGTTTCGATCCACCCACTGGACGCCTGTGGTTGGGTGACGTCGGTGAGAATTCGTGGGAAGAAATCGACATCATCCGCAAGGGGCGCAACTACGGCTGGCCGCGCATGGAAGGGAATGACTGCTTCTCGCCATCGACATGCGATACCACCGGACTTAGCATTGTATTGCCGCTTTACGAGTACTCGCACGATGGTGGCGGTGGGGCGATCACGGGTGGATTTGTCTACCGTGGTCCGAGTATTCCATCGCTGTTCGGGAAGTACATCTACGCGGACTACATCACCGGCGATCTGTCGGCGCTCTCCTGGGATGGTGTCAACCCTCCCACCAATACGTTGCTCGAAAACGTGAGCAGCGTACCCTCTTTTGGCGTCGACAAAGACAACGAGCTCTTCATGGTGTCGTTCGATGGCACCATCTATCGCCTCTTCGCGACGCCGACAACAACTCCAACGCCGGGCGCGTCACGGAGCGCGATCACAGCGTCGCCCAATCCGTTCGCGTCGAGCACGCATATCGAATTCACGGCGCCGGCGTCAGCGCGGGTAGCGCTGGATGTCTTCGATGTGGCCGGTCACCGCGTGGCCGTGCTGGCGAATGAGAACGTCGCGGGGGGAGCGGGAGCCGTGGAATGGAGCGGCCGCGACACGACCGGCCAGCCTCTGCGCAGCGGTGTCTATTTCCTCCGGCTCAGCGTGAACGGCAAGACGGCGCAGACGCATCGCGTGACGCTTGTCAGGTAAGCGTGTGCAAACAATCCCTGACTCTCAGTCCGGAACGCCGGGATCATGAGAAACAGATGAGAAATTTGGCTCACTTTGCCGGTCAACCGTGCGCCCTCGCGCCGACAGCGAGAAAATTCGATCGTGTCTTTCCACCCGACACGCTTTTCCGGGAACCCACCGCAGCAAACCCGCTATAATAGCGAAGCGCCCCTCCAGCCGACCGTTGGTGTTCAGCGGTGGCTCGTTGCCCGGGGTAGGGCGCTCTGATACACTCCAATCCGGTCGCGGGCAGCCTCGAACAAAACCATGGAACCAACTCTCGTGAACGGCCGGCAGGCCGGGCCTCGCGTGTCCACCGAACTTCCCGGTCCCAAGAGCCGTGCCCTCCTCGCCCAGGAAGCCCCATCACTCGCACCGGGCATGCAGTCGATTGCGACGCTCTCGGGCATTGCCATCGAGCGCGGAGAAGGCTGTGAGCTCGAAGACGTGGACGGCAATCGCTTCCTCGATCTCGCTGCCGGCGTGTGCGTCAACGCCGTGGGCCATGCACATCCGCGCTACCGGCAGATTCTCAAGGACCAGATCGACAAAGTCACCGTCGGTTCATTCACGACGGAGAATCGCGCCGAGGCGTTGAACAAGATTGCATCGCACACACCGGACGCGCTCGATCGCGTGCAGCTCTATTCGTCGGGCGCGGAAGCGGTGGAAGCGGCGATGCGTCTCGCGAAGTCATACACCAAGAAATACGAATTTCTCTCGTTCTGGGGAGGATTTCACGGCAAGACGGCGGGCACGCTCTCGCTCATCGGAGACACGACCAAGCACGGTCTTGGACCGTCGATGCCGGGGACGTATCACACGCCGTACGCAGACTGTTATCGCTGCCCGCTCAAGATGACGTATCCATCGTGCGGAATGGAATGTGTCCAGTTTGCGCGCAAGGTGATCCAGCATTCCACGACCGGCGCACTCGCTGCCATCCTTGTCGAGCCGATGCAGGGAACCGCGGGCAATATCGTGCCGCCGCCGGAATTCCTGCCCGCGGTGAAGGAAGTTGCACGCGACGCGGATGCGCTTCTGATCTGCGATGAGATGATCACGGGCTTCGGGCGCACCGGCCGCTGGTTCGGCAGCGAGCACACCCACGTGGTTCCCGACGTAATGACCATCGGCAAAGGCGTGGGATCCGGATTCCCGGTGACGGGACTGGTGTCCACGACGGAGATCACGAAGGCCGAACCGTGGGGCAAGCCGTCCGGATCGAGCTCGAGCTACGGCGGCAATCCCATGGCGGGCGCGGCCATTCTCGCCTCGGTGTCGATCATCGAGGACGAACACCTGGTCGAAAACTCGGCGGACGTCGGCGAGTTCATGCTCGGACGCCTGCGCGAGATGATGAACCGCTACGAATTCATCGGCGACGTGCGTGGCAAGGGCCTGATGATCGGCGTCGAGCTGGTGAAGGATCGCAAAACCAAAGAGCCGCTCGACAAGGCCGTGTGCGTGAGACTGTTCCAGTCGTCGTTGCGGCGCGGACTCATCAGCATGATCTACAGCCCGCACTTCCGCATCAATCCGCCACTTTCGCTCTCGCGTGCGCAGGCGGAGACGGCGCTCGGCATCCTGGATGAGACGTTCGCCGAGCTGGCCCGCGAAGGCTCGTGGCGATGAGGCTCCGCGGTGCACTTCTCGGCGCCGGCAACATCGCGTTGCGCGGGCACATTCCGCAGTGGCTCGGTGACGAGCACCTGCGCGGCGAAGCCGAAATCGTCGCGGTCGCGGACCTGTCGCCCGCCAACCTGGCGCTGGCGCGCCACAGCTTTCCCGACGCGCGCATCTACGAGCGCGCCGAGGATTTGATCGAAGCAGAGGTTCTCGACTTCTGCGACATCTGCACGCCTCCGTTCACCCACCGTTCCGTGGTGGAGCTTGCGACCGGGCGTGGCTTGCACGTTCTGTGCGAGAAACCGCTGGCGCCGACAGTGAACGAAGCCATGTTCATCGCTGATGCGGTGCGCTCGGCGCACGTGGTTTTCGAGCCCTGCCATCAGTACCACTTTTCACCGCAGTGGGCCGCCGTGCGCGCTCTCCTGCCGCGCCTGGGTGCGGTGCACATCGCCGAGTACGACGTGATGCGCACCGAGGCCAACCCCGGCAACCCGAACTGGCAGCCGGCGTGGCGCACGGACCCCGGCATGGCCGGCGGTGGCATTCTCGTGGATCACGGTGCGCACATTTTCTACCAGCTCCTGTCCGTGCTGGGGACGCCACAGAGCGTGAATGCCACCGTGCGCACGCTGCGCCACCACGGGTACGGCGTGGAGGACACCGCCTTCGTCACGCTCGATTTCGGCGCGGCGCTGGCCGCCGTCCGCCTGACGTGGGCGGCGCGTCACCGCGAGGTTCGTTTTCGTTTCGCGGGTGAGCACGGCGAAATCATCGGCAATGACCAGCGCATCGTCATGGTGACGGACCACGGCGAGGAAGCGGTTCGCTTCGACGACGGAATCAGCAAGGATTCCGCGCACTCCGGGTGGTACTCACCCCTTTTCCGTCGCTTTGCATCGCGCGTGCGCGCGCACGATCTCGCCACCGGTCCGCTCGAAGAAGCGTTGACTGTGACGCGTCTCATCGCGCGCGCATATGAATCATCCGCCGCGGGCCGCGCCCT
>DATEHD010000492.1:0-3890 GCA_035279765.1 Candidatus Krumholzibacteriia bacterium
CGTTAGCACACGGCATGGGGAGCGTCAATGCAGTGAGGCCCAAAACGCGACGAGCCCCTTGATCCACAAGAGGCTCGTCACAAAAAGAGAAGCGAGTAGCTTACTGGCCGACGGAGCTGCGACGTTCCTGGAGCCGCGCCGCGAAGGTGGGCTGGAACGGAATCGTGTTCGCACCCACGTGCCGTGCGGCGGCAGCCGCGGCGGCAGTGTACTCCTCGACCATCATGCGCAGGAACGCAACATACGCCACGGCGGTGAAGCCGAGGCCCACGATGATGGGGAGCACCCAGCCCATGGCGGCCGCGACACCGAGCAGGCAGAAGAACGCCTGCATTCCGTAAAGAACCACGAGCGTCCGGCGCGGCGAGAGGCCGCTGCCGCGAAGGATGTGGTGCATGTGCAGGTGGTCGGCGCTGAAGACCGACGCCCGCAGCACGACGCGGCGCGAGATGGCGAGGATCGTGTCCAGCATGGGAACGCCAAGGACCAGGATCACCGCGGCGAACATGCCCGTCGAGGGCGCCCGCATCGAGACCAGGCAGGCCATGATGGCCAAAAGCAGTCCGAGCAACATGCTGCCGGTGTCACCCATATAGATGCGACCCGGCGGGAAATTGAAGACCAGGAAGCCGAGGCACGCGCCACACACCGCGAGCGAGAGCGTCTGCACGTGGGGCACGCCGTTAAAGTGTCCGATCACCGCGAATGACGCGGCGGAAAGAATCGTGATGCCGGCCGCGAGGCCGTCGTGGCCGTCGATCAGGTTGATGGTGCTCAGCATGCCCACGATGAAGAGCAGCGAGAGAAAGGCGAGCACGCCCATCCACGCATCGAACATCCACACGCCTGTGAAGAGCCGGTAGCCGATGCCCACCATGCCGGCGGCGGCAATAATCTGAACGAACAGTTTGTGTCGCGCGCGCAGGTTGCGCGTGTCATCGACGATGCCGAGCGCGACGATCAGGAAGATCACCGGGATCGCGCGCACCACCCATGAGGCGGTGCCTGAAGACGGATGTGTGACGACTACCAGCGCGATCAGTGCCGCGGCGATGGCGAGAAAGAGTGCGATGCCACCCAGGTGCGGGACGCGACGGTCGTGAAGCTTGCGACCGTTGGGCTTGTCGCCAAGGTCCCAGCGCAGTGCGATGGCGCGGATGACCGGAGTGGAGATGAGGCTGACGATCAAGGCGGACGCAAATGCGATTCCGCCGGGCAACCAACTGGACATGCTCAACACACTGCCTCCTGCGGCGCTACGAAGTTGGCCACGAGCTGCCAGGCCGCGCGGTGACGTTTCAGGCTACGCAACACCGAATTCTCCTGTCAAGGACTTCATCATGTTTAGCCCTTGAGTCTCAACAGGTTACCCATTGCAGGGCGAAGCTCCCCGGGGCTGACCACGCGAAAAGCCAGGATCAGCGCCGAGTACAGAACCACGTGGAACGCGGCCAGCGCCAGCGTCCAAGCCCATTTGTCTGCAGGAAGTTGGCTGACTATCAGCCACACCAGTCCAGCTACCAATCCACCTGCAAGAACCGTGCGAAGGACGGCTCCGATCGACCGGGCACTCAATTTGACCTCGAAAACGTGAAAAACTTCCCTCAGGCCGAAAATCAAGAGGAGCCCATAGGAAATGACCGTCGAAAGAATGGCCCCCCGCGAGTGCATGTGCGGAATAAAGACCACATTCAGGCCGAAGTTGAGTAAAGCCGCCCCGGCCGTGAGCCACGCATAGTACTTGATCTTGTCCGCCGCAAGGAGCGCCGGCAGCACCAGCGAGCCCAGGCTCCGGATGACGATGACCGACGCGAACCACGTCATGAGCTGGCCGGCGTAGCGGTACTTGTCGGAATACACCATCTGGAGCAACGGGACCGACAATACCAGAAACACCGAACCGAAGAGCACGCCCGCAATGAGCGTCAAAAGCAGCGAGCGTTTCACGATGCGCGCACACTCGCGCTTTTCGCCGCGCGCGTAGCGCGACGCCAGTGCCGGCCGGAGCGTGGTCACCATCGCGAAGGACGGAAACAGCGAGACCTCCATCACCGCGCGGGCAATCGAGTACTGCCCCACTTCGACCACGTTGTCGTAATAGCCGAGCACCAGTTTGTCGATCTGCGTGTAGATGGCGACCGACGCGCTGCTCACCGCGAGCGGGAGCGTCATGGCCAAAAGGCGCCGGCGAATCGGGCCGTGCTCCGTGTGTCCCTCCGCGGGCGGCAGGTACTTGCGCAGCATGAGCGAGAACGCCGCAATGCCGATCAGCCAGGCCGCCACGTAGCCCATCAGAATGGCCACTGCTCCCATCCCCATCGCCACGATGGCCACGTTGGAGACGAAGCGCGCAAAGAGCATCGTGCCGCGCACGCGCGAGACCGTTTCGAAGCGGTTCAGGCCTACCAGGAACTGTTCCTGAAACTCGTAGATGCTGGCGCAGAAGATGATCGCCGCCGAGATGCGGACACTCGGGATCAGATCCGTGTTGTGGAAGAGCTTCGCGATCTGTGCCGCGAAGACGTAGCAGACCAGTGCTGTCGGAAGCGTGAAGGCCAGCCGCAGGCGGGATGCGATGCGCAACAGGTCGCGCAGGACGCCCGGACGCGAGACGCCGTATTCGCTGGCGAGCTTGGAGGCTCCCAGCTCGATCCCCACCTTGGCCACGATGAGGAGCTGTGTTGCGAACGCCATGGCCCATGAGACCGTGCCCCACACGGTGGGTCCCGAGAATCGAGCAATGATCCAGGAGCTGACGAACGCCGAGACGACAGGAAGGAGCGAGAGGGCGAGACTCCAAGCGTAACTTTGCCCTACCGTTGATTCTTTGAAGGACCAGGCGCTACGACTGCTCATAGAGGAACTTTGTGATCACCTGAGCGATCCTCGGCGCCGCCTGGCCGTCCCAGCGGTCAGGAACCTTGGCGCCGGTTGCCCCGTGCTTCAGCGCGTCGCGCGCCTCGGCGACAACCCGTTCCGGCCTCGTGCCGACCAGCCGGTTGGTACCGACGGTCACCGTTATGGGCCTTTCCGTGTTGTCCCGGATCGTCAGACAGGGGATCCCGAGAGCAGTTGTTTCTTCCTGGATGCCTCCCGAATCGGTAAGAACAATAGAACTATAGCGCATCAGCTTCACAAAGTCCAGATAGCCCACGGGCTCAATGAGGCGTACGTACGCCTCTTCCAGCTCCAGTCCAATTCGTTCGATGACGTGCCGGGTACGCGGATGGACCGGGAAGATGAGCGGGCAATCTCTGCCTACCTGGGCCAGGGCTGAAATGAGGGGAACGAGCACGGCGGCGTCGTCGACATTGGACGGTCGGTGCAGCGTCACCAGCCCGTACTTCTTCCCCTCGAGCCCGAGCCCTTCCAGAACCGCCGACTTCTCCGCGTCCGGCATGTAGAAGTCGAGGCTGTCGATCATCACGTTGCCTGAGAAATGAATTTTGGCGTCGTCGATTCCTTCGCGCACCAGGTTGTCGCGCGCTTCCGGCGAATGGATGAAGAGCAGGTCAGAGAGAATGTCGGTCACCATGCGGTTCGTCTCTTCCGGCATGGTGCGGTCGAAGCTTCTCAATCCCGCCTCCACGTGTGCGACGGGAACGTCGCGCTTCCTGGCAACCAGCGTGCACGCCATCGTGGAATTCACGTCGCCCACCACGACAACCAGATCGGCGTCCGCGTTCAACAACACCGGTTCGAACTCCAACATCACCTTTGCGGTTTGCTCCGCATGCGAACCCGAGCCCACCCCCAGGTGCGCATCCGGCTTGGGAAGCTTCAGGTCCTCGAAGAAGACCTTCGACATGTTGTCGTCGTAATGCTGTCCGGTATGGACGAGGACGAGGCGGAACTGCTTCATCGCATCCAGCGCGCGCCACACCGGCGCC
>DATEHD010000493.1:0-9167 GCA_035279765.1 Candidatus Krumholzibacteriia bacterium
CGCGCATCACTTGGGCGCGTTCCGGGGCGAGTTTGTCGATATATCCGGCGAGCTGTTTTTCGGGTGTGAGCATGGGAACCTACTTGTCGTATTGCGCGCGCAGCACGCGGCGCATCACCTTGTTGGATGCGGTGCGCGGGAGTGACTCCGCGATGCGCACCTCGTGCACTCGGAACAGGGGATTGAGCCGCGCGGCGATGACCGCCTGCGCGGATTCTTTGCTCTTGTCGGGGAGGAGCGCGGCGCCGGGCTTGGGCACCACGTAGAGCACCAGCATGGAAGGTCCGCCCCCGGGCGGATCGACAGCAATCGCGGCCACATCCGACACGCCTTCCACGGACAACACCACGCGCTCGATTTCCGCGCTGCTCACCTTGATGCCACCCAGGTTCATGGTGTCATCCGCGCGTCCGTGCGCGCGGAAATAACCGCCCGGCAACGCTTCGAACTCGTCGCCGTGACGGCGCAACAGCTCGAGCTTTACGCCGCGCGGAACGCCTTCGTAGTACACCTCGTGATGGTCGCGATTGAGGAGCGTCTGGGATAGTCCTACCGAGGGGGGTATCAAAAAGAGCTCGCCGGCGCGCGCGGCCTGGCCATTTTCGTTGAGAATCACCACGTCGAGACCGAGCGTGGGGGTCGAGAACGTGGCGGGCGAGGACGGCTGTGTGAGCGACTGCGAAATGTAACCGCCGCCGATCTCGGTGCCCCCGCAGTATTCCACCACCGGCCGGTAGCCCGCGCGTGCCATGAGCCAGAGGTAGTCGTCCGCGTTGGACGCTTCGCCGGTGGAGGAAAAGGCACGCAGCGCCGACCAGTCGGCGCGGTCCGTCATGCGATGCGCGCGCCATGCCTTCACCAGGCTCGGGACCACACCGAGCATCGATACTTCCGCATCGGCCACGAAACGGCAGAATTCCGGGGTATTGGCCGCTCCATAGTAGAGGCCGATGGTGGCGCGATTGATGAGGCTCGCGTAGATGAGCCACGGCCCCATCATCCATCCCAGGTTGGTGGGCCATGTCACCACTTCGGCCGCGCGGATGTCCTGGTGGTAAAAGCCGTCGGCCGCGCATTTGATCGGCGTCGCGTGCGTCCACGGGATGGCCTTGGGATCGCCGGTTGTGCCCGATGAAAACAGAATGTTTGTGAATGCTTCCGGGCTCGCGGGGCGCGCGGTGAACGACGACATCTTCACCAGGAACTTGCTCCATTCGCGATCCGTGGCGCGCAGCTTCACCGCCGGCGACGAGCCACTGTGGGGGCACACGATGCACGCGCGCGTTCCCGCTTCCACAAGCTTGGCGTACATCGGGAGCGTTTTGCCGGCGCGCACGAGTACGTCCTGCGTCACCGCCACCTCGGCGCGCGCGATGCGCAGCCGCGTGCGGATCTCGTCGGGCGCAAAAGAATCCGCGATCGACACCACCACGCCACCGGCCTTGACGATCCCGAGATAGGCCGCCACTGCTTCCACGGTCATCGGCATCGCGATGGCGACCGCATCGCCGGGGCGGACGTTCAGGCTGAGGAGGGAATTGGCGAAGCGATTGGAGAGCGCATCAAGCTCGGCGTAGGTGAGCGATTCGATCTTGCCGCCCTCGCGCTGGTACACGATGGCGATGGCATCGCCCGCGGCGGCAAAACAGCTCTCCGCAATATTGAGCGACGCGCCCGGGAACCAGTGGGCCTGCTCGGGGCCGCCGTGGGCGTCGAGCACGCGTTCGGGGCGGGTGCGAAAACGAATGCCGAGCGCTTCGACGGTGTCGCGCCAGAAATCCTCGCGGTTGTCGGCCGCCCAGCGGAAGAAATGCTGGTACGACGGCTGGTAAATGCGCCCGCAGGTTTTCGCAATGTTTGTGCTTGTCGCCTCTTCGATGGTGGGAATCCATGCCGGACGCGGTCCGGCCCCTTCGTCCCAGGCGGCGAAGATGTCGTCCCAGCACAGCCGGTGCACCGCGTGCGGGTGCGCGGGAGAGAGCACGTCGCGCGAGACGGCGCGCCACGCTTCCACCATGGGGACGCCCTGGGTGGCGGCCAGGTACGCAGCGAAGAACGATGTCGCCTCACCGGCGGGAAGGCCGGCTTCGGTGAGCGCTGCGGTGGTCAGACGAATTTGCATTCGGGGCTCTAGAACTCCGGTGGCGACGAAACGTCGTGCGCCGGATTATAATGGGCGGCCGACGAAAACGGCAAAGCCAAGTATGCAGGTTCGTTCCGTAGAATTTTTCGGCTCGTTCGGCTATCCGGCTGGCCTGCCCGACGACTCCCGCCCCGAGGTGGCGTTTTTCGGCCGCTCCAACGTGGGGAAGTCGTCGCTCATTAATACACTCCTGGGCCGGCGTGATGAAGCGCGCGTCTCCAAGACACCGGGAAAGACGCGCACGGCGAATTACTTCGCCATCAACCAGGACTTCTTTCTCGTCGACATGCCCGGTTACGGGTATGCGAAGGCGTCCAAAGCCGAGCGCGCGCGTTTCGTGAGACTGTTCGAGCAGTACATCGAAGCCGACGACCGCCGCAGCGCCATGGTGCAGCTCATCGACGCACGCCACGATCCCACCGATCTCGACATAGAGTCCATCGACAGGTTGCGGCGCTCGCGGCGCCCGCTCTGCCTCGTCTTCACCAAGGCCGACAAGGTGAGCCGCAACAAGCTCGACGCCAGCATCTCGCGCGCGGTGGTCCACCGCCTGACGGTGCGCAACGACGTCGGCGTGGTGCCGTTTTCCAGCGTTACGGGGCAGGGCAAGAAGGAGCTCTGGGGCTGGATCGAGACCGCTCTGAAGCTGTAGCGCGCGGGCGATGGGGCGCCTATAATCCCCTCTACCGCTTCCCAATCAAGGAGTCACATGCGAAACCCCAAGTTATTCACGCCGGGGCCCACGGCCGTCCCGGCCGAAATCCTGGAAACCCAGGCCCGGCCGCTGATTCATCACCGCACCGACGAATTTCGCCAGGCCGTGATCGACTCCACCCAGGGCCTCCAGTACATCCTGCGCGCCAGCGGCCCCGTGCCCATCCTGACCGCGTCGGGCTCGGGCGCCATGGAAGCCGCGGTGCTGAATCTCACGAAGCCCGGCGACACAGTCATCGTCACCGAAGTGGGAAAATTCAGCGAACGCTGGCGCGAGATCGCGGAGACGTTCGGCATGAAAGTGGTGAGTGTGAAGTGCGAGCCCGGCGACATCGTGACACCGTCGCAGGTGGATGACGCCTTCGGGCGTAGTCCCGGCGCCACCGCACTCTTCTGCACGCACTCGGAGACATCCACGGGCGTGTTGCTCGACGTGAAGGAAATGGCGAAGGTGGCGCATGCGCGCAACGCCCTCGCGGTGGTCGACGCCATCACCAGCGCCGGCTGTCACGACGTCCGCACCGACGAGTGGGGGCTCGACGCCGTCGTCGGTGGCTCGCAGAAAGGCGTCATGATCCCGCCCGGCCTGGGCTACGTGTCGCTTTCCGAGCGCGCGCTCGCCAGGATGCGGGAGAAGCGGCATGCGGTTTACTACTTCGATCTAATGAAAGCGGTGAAGCAGGCCGAGACGGGCGACACGCCGTACACGCCCGCCATCACCCTTGTCCTGGCGCTCAAACGGGCCCTGGAGATGATGCGTGCGGAAGGCATCGAGCGCATCGTCGCGCGTCACGATTTGAACGCGCGTGGCACGCGTGCGGCGGTCAAGGCCATGGGGATGGACCTGGTCGCGAAGAAAACCGCCTCCAACGCGACTACCGCCGTGTGGACTCCGGGCGATTTCTCGGGAAAGATCACCAGGCATATTGAGAAACGTTACGGATGCAAAATCGCGGGAGGACAGGGGACACTCAAGGGCAAGATTGTGCGCATCGGTCATCTGGGCTCTTACTTCGAGGAAGACATGTACATGGTGATATCCGCATTCGAGGCGACGCTCAATGATCTGGGCCTCGCGAAGACTTTTGGATCCGGTGTCGAAGCACTCCGCGCGGTGTATGCGGAAGCGGCGGCCGCACCGGCAGGAGGCGCGCGGTGAAACGGGTTCTCCTGACCGACAAGATTGCGCCCGAGGCCGAACGTATCCTGGAAGCGTTCGGCGACATCGAGACGTTGAGCATCGGAACGCCGTCCAATTCCGAGCTGCTGGAGATGATTCCCGAATTCGAGGCTGTCATCGTGCGTAGCCCGACCAAGCTGACCGCGCCGGTGATCGAAAAGGCCGACCGGTTGAAGTTCATCGGACGTGCCGGCGTCGGTGTCGACAACATCGATGTCCCGGCGGCCACCAAGCGCGGCATCGTGGTGATGAATTCACCGCGCAGCAACACCATTTCGACCGCCGAGCACACGCTGGCGATGATGCTGGCGCTCGCGCGCGAGATCCCACGCGCCAACGACTCCGTGGTGTCGGGCGAGTGGAAGCGTGATTCGTTCAAGGGCGTCGAGTTGTCCGAGAAGATACTGGGCATCATCGGCCTCGGTCGCGTGGGCCGCGAAGTGGCGGCGCGCGCGGTGGCGTTCGGCATGGATGTGATTGCGTTCGATCCCATTGTGAATGCGGCGGACGCGTGGGTGGCGGGCACCAAGATGGTGTCGTGGGAGGAGCTCATCGCCTACAGCGACTGGATCACCGTGCACACGCCGCTCGACGATTCGACCAAGGCCATGATCGGACCCACCGAGATTTCAGCCATGAAAACCGGTGTGTTCCTGGTGAACGTGGCGCGGGGCGGCATCATCGATGAGAACGCGCTCGCCGATGCGCTCGACGGTGGCAAGGTCTCCGGCGTGGCGCTCGACGTCTTCGAGAAGGAACCGCCGGGCCCGGGCCACCGTCTGTTCAAGCACCAGCGCGCGGTTTTCTCGCCGCACCTGGGCGGGCAGACCGTGGATGCGCAGCGACGTGTCGCCACCGACGTGGCCGAATCGATCGGTCTCGCGCTCTCGCGCGGTGAGATCCGCGATGCGGTGAACGTGGTGCACGGACAGGCGGAGAGCGACCGCCGGGCCGACTAAGATTACTTCCCGCCGCCGCGCTTGAAGAATTGCACCGCGCGCTCGTGCTTTTCCGCCGCAGCGCGCGTGCTGAACGTCCCCAGGTTGCGACGACGTTTCGTCCTGGGATTGGTCTTCCTCGAATAGAGCCGGTAACGGCCGTCCCGCAATTTGCGAATCATGTTTTCCTCCTGCTCCGGCCCCTGGCTGCGTTGCGCCTCCTCGCCATACGCTCCGCCAGGGTATGGCGTCGTCGGCGCGCCTTGCCAGGAACCGGATCACGAGGAAAAGATAACACCCGCTACTGCGTTCCGAAGGCGTGATATTCTTTCACCATGATCGCGCCGCGCAAAACCCGCTTCGAAAATGCGCAGCCAATTCTGCGGGTTTCCAACATGTCGATCAGTGTTCGCTACTACGTCGACGTGCTCGGCTTCCAGAGCGCGGACTGGGGCAACGACGACTTTACGATGCTCTCGCGCGACCAGGCCTTCATCTATCTGTGCCGCGGATCCCAGGGAAGCGCCGGCACGTGGGTGTGGGTGGGAGTGAAGGACGCGGATGCGTTGTACAGCGAGTATCGCGCGTCCGGTGCGCGCGTGCAGCAGGCGCCGCGCAATTATCCCTGGGCCTACGAGTTTCACGTCGCCGACCCCGACGGTCACGTGTTGCGCTTCGGCTCCGAGCCCAAATCGGACAAACCTTTCGAGTCCTGGCTCGAGTGACGCGCGCGGCGTTGGAAGGGAATTCCCCGGCCGTGGTATAGTGCACGCCTAACCAAGGAGGTCCCCCCAATGATTCGCATTCGCTCTCTGGTGATGGTCCTGGTCTGTCTCGGCGCGTTCGCGCTCTTCGGATGTCAGAAGAAGACCGCGACCACAACCACCGCCGCCGACAAGGCGGCGACCACCGAAGCCCACAGCGCGCGCGAAGACGCACGCCTCGCCAACTTCGACGATCTTGATTTCAATGTGTTCAGCGGGCAGAAGTGGGATGAGCTCAAGAAGAGCCACGCCGACAATATCGTCGTGCACTGGCCCGACGGTCACACCACGACGGGTCTCCCGCAGCACATCGAGGACCTGAAGGCGCTCTTCGTGTGGATGCCTGACATGAGCATCAAGGAGCACCCCATCAAGATCGCGGACGGGGACTGGACCGCGGTGACTGGTGTCATGACCGGAACCTTCTCGCAGCCGATGCCGCTGCCCGGCGGAGCCAGCATTCCGCCGACCAACAAGGCAATCAATATGACCATGGTCACGCTGGGCCACTGGAACGGCGACACCATGGACGAGGAGTACCTCTTCTGGGATCAGAAGACGTTCATGGACCAGCTTGGACTGGGACAGCCGTCCGGCGGTAAGTAGCGCGTACTTCTTGAGCACCTCGCCGTTCATCGTGATAGGACGACGATTTCCGGCGCTTCTACTCCTTGCCATTGCGTGCACCGTGAGCCCGCCCCGCGTGTCAACGCGCGTGGGCGGGCCGCCGGACGCGACCCCTGCGTTCGATCCCACGACCCTCATTTCATATCGCGCGTTGACGCCCGCTGACTTCCAGGCGGACGCGTTGCCCCCTGAGTTGCGCGGACTCGGCCTGGGTGCGGTCACCGTCGTGTACGTATACGCGACACCGTGCAACATTCAGACCATGGCGCGTGGCGTTGCCAACGATCGCTGGTACGAAGCGACGGTGAGCTCCTTTCACTACGAGGCGCGCATGAACCCGACCCGCTCGTGGTGGGATCCCAACCAGAACCTGTTCGAGAGTCATTTCCTGGAACACGAACAAACTCATTTTGCGATCGCCGAGGTCGGCGTGAGGCGGGCGAACGCACGCATCGATGAAATCCGCTCGCGCATCCGCTCGCGGGCGCAGACGCGCGAGGAAGCCGTGCGGCGCACAGAGCAGCAGTTTATCGCCGAGCTGCACGGGGTGCAGGACGCGATCAGCGAGCGCAATGCCCGCTTCGATACAGAGACGGCCAACGGCCAGCGCGCGCCGCGCAACGACCGCTGGGTGGCCACGCTGAAAAGGGAGCTCGAGGAGAGCGAACCGGCGCGGGCACAGCGCTAAGCCCTCGAGTTACAGGTCTACTTGAGCAGCACCATTTTCTTCGTGCGCGTGACGCCGTTTTGTTCGATGCGCACGAAATACAATCCCGAACTGACGGCTGCACCGCTTTCGGCGCGGCCGTCCCAACGCATGTCATACGCACCTGCGTTGCGCTCGCCGCTGAAGAGCGTGCGCACGCGCGCGCCGGTGGCATCGTACACCTCGACCGTGACAAAACCGCGCGAGGGCACCGTGTACTGCACCGTGGTTTCGGGGTTGAAGGGGTTGGGGTAGTTCGACACCGAAAGCACGTAGCTCTGCGGCGTCCCACCGACGCCGGAGGCATTGCTCACGAGGGCCGGCTTGCCCTCGTTCCCGGAGAAGTCCGTCGCCGTCACGAAATAGTACGGATATGTCGAGTGACTCACATCCAGCGACGGGGACGTGGTGTAGTTGACAAGCACCGCGCCCGCCCACCCGCTGGTGTTCGCACCGTACACGGTGAAGAAATCAAAGTCCGGTGCGCTCGACTCCTTCCATGATAGCGTCCCCGCGTTGTAAATGACATTCAGAGGAACTCCGGGGGCGAGATTGTCCCGCGAGTAGCCGCTGTCCGGAGTGGAGTCGCTGAACGACGCGGGGAGCTCCGTCGCCGCGCGAATGCGGAACACGGTGCGATACATGCCGAGCGCCAACGTCGAATCACCGATCGTCGGCGCGTCCATGCTGTATGTCTGCTTGCCATGCGCGTCGATCGAGGCCACCTCGGTCCAGCCCGAGTCGAGCATTTGGCGTCGCGTTGTCCCCCCGGGGGCAATCGTGACCGGCGCCGTCGCCGGCGGCGCATCATTGCGACGGAATGCTTCGTAGCGGAGAACAGGGAGTGCCGCACTCGCATCATCGCGACCCGACGCATTGAACTGGATCCGAACGGCGCGGCCCTGGTCGTTGCCGATGTCGGCAATCGACGTAATCTTCGGCTCGGCCTGGTTGGTGCCGAAGCGGGCCATGACGATGTCATACATGCCGAGACTGCTCAGGTCGCCACCGCCCAGGTTGGCCGTATTCTTGAACGAGCCCGCCATAACAACATTCCCGGCCGCGTCGGCCGCGATACCGCCCGGGACGTCTGACTGGGGGCTGCCGAATCCCCGGCTCCACTGGTGCACGCCGGACGAGTTGTACTTGGCGAGCATGAAATCCGACGATCCTGCCGACGTGATGGGCCCGCCACCCGCATCCACAGTTCCGCTAAAGTACGAATGCGTGTAGACATTGCCGGCCGCGTCGGTCGCGACGTTGTATCCGTAATCCTCGCTCGTGCTGCCGAAGGTCTTGCTCCATTGGTGCACGCCGCCGGAATTGAACTTGGCCACCACCACATCGTGCCCCCCGGCGCTGACGCGGTTGCCGCCGCCGAAGTTCACGGTGTTGGCGAATGCGCCCAGCAGAATGACATTGCTCGAGGGATCGACGGCCAGATCATAGACGTATTCCGTTCCGGTGCTGCCGAAGCTCTTGCTCCACTGGTGCAGGCCCGCGGAGTTGTACTTGGCGAGGAACATGTCGAAGCTGCCCGCGCTCACGAGAGAGGAGCCGCCAAAGTTGACGGTCCCGCCGAAATGTCCCGCCACAATCACGTTGTCGGACGCGTCGATGGCGATGGCGTCGCCGGCGTCATTGATTCCGGATGAGCCGTAATGGGTATCCCATGAGTACACACCGCTGCTCGTGAACCGGGCGACGAAGGCATCGAATACGCCGGTGCTCACCACCGATGCGCCGCCAAACGCGGCCGTGCCCGTGAAGCCACCCGTGAAGGCGATGCCGCTCCCGTGAATCGCAATGGCCATGCCCTCGTCGTCGGTGGTGCCGCCAAAGTGCTTGGCCCAATTCTGATCACCGTTGGCAAGGAGCCTGGCGACGAACACGTCCTCTCCCCCAAAGCTCGTCACGCTGCTGGTGCCAAAGTTGACGGTACCGTGGAACGTCCCGATCACATAGAGCTCACCCGAAGCGCCGATGGCCACGTCCTGGCCATAGTCCCCGCCGACATCGCCGTAGTGCTTGCTCCAGATGTGCTGGCCCGACGGCGTGTACTTGGCGACGAAAATGTCGGCATCGCCTGAAGAAA
>DATEHD010000494.1:0-2484 GCA_035279765.1 Candidatus Krumholzibacteriia bacterium
CGCGGCGAATGGAAAAGCTCGCGCCGCGGAGCGCCCACAGATCGCCGAAGCGCCTTGAGAGATTGTCGACCGTGATGACGTCGAACGCCCCCGCTTCGCCTTGCGTTTGGGCGATTGCGACCGGGGCGGAGGCGGATGGCATGGCCGCGAATTCTCGCCGCCCGCGCGGCGGCGTGCAATGGCGCCGTGCGACGGTGCCCCGGGACTGGCCGCCGCGTGTGCCCGAGGCGTAGCTTGCGCTCATGCGAATTCTTCTGGTCGAAGACGACCGGCAGCTTCGACTCTCGATCGCGCGCGGACTGCGCGAGGCGTCGTACGCCGTCGACCAGGCCGGCACGGGAACGCAAGCGCTCTCACTCGCGTCGGCGAATCAGTACGACGCGGTGATCCTCGACGTGCTCCTGCCCGACAAGACCGGCGTCGCCGTCTGCTCAGAGGTTCGCCGGGGCGGGAACGCCGTTCCCATTCTCATTCTCACGGCGCTCGACGGAGTCGACCAGCGCATCGCGGGGCTCGATGCCGGCGCCGACGACTATCTCACCAAGCCGTTCGGCGTGGACGAGCTCCTGGCGCGGATCCGCGTGGCGCTCCGCCATGCACACGCAACGCAGCCGCACGATGAAGCCGCGCTCACGTTCGGGTCCCTGCACATTGATTTTGTGCGTCGCGAGGTGCGCATCGATGAGCGCGTGATCCACCTCACACCCACCGAATACAAAATGCTCTCGCTGCTCGCCCGTAACGCGGGGCGCGTGCTCACGCACCGGCAGATCATTCGCGAGGTGTGGGGGCCGTCATACGCGGGGCAGAACCATCACGTGCGCGTGCACATGGCGGAGCTGCGCAAGAAGATCGAAGCCGACCCGGCGCGTCCGCGCCTGATTATCACCGAGCCCGGCGTGGGCTACCGCCTGCGCGACTGAAGCAACAACGCTCGCATGCATCGCGCCGCTCGGGCTAGAATGGCGGCGTGGAATTCGGACTCCTCAAGGACATCTTCATCATTTTCGGCGTGGCCGTCGCGGTGGCGTTTGTCTGCCACCGGCTGCGCATTCCCACCGTGGTGGGACTCATCATCGCGGGCGTCATCGCCGGACCGTATGGCCTGCGCCTGGTCGGCGACTCGCACGCTGTCGAGCAGATGGCCGAGCTCGGCATCATCTTTCTCCTGTTCACCATCGGGCTCGAATTCTCCATCGATTCCGTTACGCACGTTAAACGTCTCTTCTTCATCGCCGGTCCGCTGCAGGTGATTGCCACCGCCGTGCCCGTCCTGCTGCTGGTGCGCGTCGCGGGCTTCTCGACGCAGGCATCCATTCTGCTCGGCCTGCTCGCATCGCTCTCCAGCACCGCGATCATTCTGAAGCTGCTCCAGAGCCGTTCCGAAGTGACGAGCCCGCATGGCAAGGGCACGCTCGCCATCCTGATCTTCCAGGATGTCGCATTCGTGCCGATGATGCTCTTGATCCCGTTTCTCGCCGGGCACAGCAACACGGTCAATCCCTGGCTCGCCATCGCGCTGCTGCTGGCCAAGGCCGCCGGCATCTGGCTCGTGATCTGGCTCCTGGCGCCGCGTCTCGTGCCGCGCATGCTGACAGCGATCGCGCGCACGGGCAGCAACGAGCTCTTCCTGCTCTCGATCGGCGTGATCTGCTTTGCAGTGGTGTGGGGAACATCGCTCCTCGGCCTTTCGCTGGCACTGGGCGCCTTTCTCGCGGGACTGATTCTCTCCGATTCGGAGCACAGTCATCGCACGCTGGAAAACGTGCTCCCGTTTCGCGACGTGTTCTCGAGCTTCTTCTTCGTATCCATCGGCATGCTTCTCGATTCGAGCTACGTGGCGCACAACTCGTTCATGCTGATCGGCGTCACCGCGCTCTTCATTCTGATCAAGGCGCTGGCGAGCGCGGGCGTCATGCTGGGGGTGGGATTGCCGTTTCGCGTCTCGGCACTGGCCGGCCTTTCGCTGGCGCAGACAGGGGAGTTCTCGCTGCTCGTGCTGGCCGCCGGGCTCGGCGCCGGCGTGTTCGACAGCGATCAGTATCAATTGATCCTGGCGGTGTGCCTGTTCTCGATGGTGGCGGCGCCGTTCGTCGTGAATCTCGAGCAGCGCATCGCGGACTTTGCCGGGCGTTTGCCCATGCCGCTCGCCATGCGCGAAGGCCGCTACTTCATCTCGGGTGAGCCCGACCCGAAGCTTGTCGACCACATCGTGATCGCGGGCTACGGCGTCATCGGCGCCATGGTGGGGCACTCGGCCAAGCTGTGCGACATTGCCTACGACACCATCGAAGTGGATTTCGAAATTGTGCGCGACCAGGGTGCACGCGGCGTTCCCATTTTCTACGGCGATGCGACGCAGGAAGCGTCGCTGCGCAAGGCCAACCTGCCGCAGGCGCGCGTGTTCGTGGTGGCCATCCCCGACCCGGCCGGCGCGGCGCGGGCGGTGTCGCTGGCACGCCGCATCAATCCCAAAGTGCACAT
>DATEHD010000495.1:0-5119 GCA_035279765.1 Candidatus Krumholzibacteriia bacterium
CCACTCCGGCAGTCCCGCGCGCGGAAGCATCTCCACGCGCACGCCGGCGGTATCGGCGCTCTGCATGAAACGCGTGCGCAACGCGCCCGCCACATCCGCGTCGCTGCATTCCACGAGGTCGCCGGCCGCCACGTGAACGTACACGAGACGTCTGTCGACGTCGCGCGCGCGCGTCACCCCGGCAATGATTTCGTCAAGGAGTGGTGTCATGGTCATCGTCGCGTGGGACGGCCGAGCTTCGGGTCGCTCACATCGCGCAGCGCGTCACCGAGGAGGTTGAAGCCGAGCACGGTCAACGTCACCACGATGCCGGGCGCCAGCGAGAGCCACGGCGCGACGCGCAGATAGTCGATGCCGTTGCTGATCATCGAGCCCCAGCTCGCGGTGGGCGGCTGCGCGCCCAACCCAAGAAAACTGAGCGATGATTCCGCCATGATTGACGCTCCCAGTCCCATCGAGAAGATCACGATAATCGGCGTCAGCACGTTGGGCAAGATGTGGCGCGCGATCACGATGGCGTCCGACGCGCCGATCGAGCGGATGGCGAGAATGTATTCGCGCTCCCTCACGGTGAGCACCGACGCGCGCACGAGCCGCGCCACGCCAGCCCAGCCCACCACACCGATGGAGACAAACAACGAGAGCTTGCTCGGACCCACCGCCGCCATGACCGCGATCAACAGGAGAAGCCCGGGATACGCGAGCGTGACATCGGCCAGACGCATGATCCAGCGTTCGGTGCGGCGCCCGTAGTAACCGGCCAGAAGGCCCAGCACCGTCCCGATGACGAGTGCGATGATGCGCGACACGACGCCCACTTCGAGTGAAAAGCGGGCGCCATACATGACGCGCGTCGCCACATCGCGGCCGAACATGTCGGTCCCGAATGGATGCGCCAGGGAGGGCGCGTGCAGCGCGTCGTCCATGTTGATGGTGTTGGGATCGTAGCGCGTGAGCACCGGCGCCAGCAGTCCCGCCAGCACGACCAGGGCCACCAGCGCGGCGCCCACCAGCCCGCTCCGGTGCGCAATCACGCGACGCCACAGCTTCGGCCGGGCGCGCTCGCGCGGGAGATCGGCGGCAGTGGTGGCGGCGGCGACGTTCACGCCGAGCCTCCCAGCTTCACCCGCGGGTCGACGCGCGCATACAGGATATCAACCGCAAGATTGACGAGCATGAAGGCCGCGGCCATGAACAGGACCGAGCCCTGGATGGCGGGAAGATCGCGCTTCAGAATCGCATCCAGCGTGAAGCGGCCGAGTCCCGGCCACGCGAAGATCGACTCGGTGAGCACCGCGCCGGAGAGATAACTTCCAAAATCGATTCCGACCACGGTGATGATCGGAAGCAGTGCGTTGCGCAGCGCATGGTGCACGAGCAGTCGCGGCTCGGAGAGACCTTTGGCGCGCGCCGCCTTCACGTAGTTCTCCCCCACTTCGTCGAGAACACTCGAGCGTGTGATGCGCGCGACATACGCCGTCGATGCCTGCGACAGCGTGAGCGCCGGCAGCACGAGGTACGCCAGTTGGCCCTTGCCGAAGCCGGATGCAGGCAGGAGTCCCAGGCGCGCGGAGAACACGTAGATGAGCAGCACGCCGAGCCAGAACACGGGCATCGACACGCCCACGACGGAGCCGCCCACCAGCAGGTAATCGAAGGGCGAGCCGCGCTTCCACGCCGCCAGGATGCCGATCCCCATGCCGAGCACGACCGCGATCGTCATGGCCGCCACGGCGAGACGGAAGGTATGCGGCGCGCGCTCCTGGATCGATTTCCACACCGGGACACCGGTGATGTACGACGTGCCGAGATCGAGGTGGACGAGATCGGAGAGATAGCGCACGTAGCGCTTCGGCAACGGATCATCGAGGTGCATCTGCGTACGCAGCTTCTCGATGGTGGCGGAGTCGTAGCGCTCGCCCACCATGCTGAGCACGGGGTCGCCGGGAAGGACGTAGAGGAGCAGGAACGTCACCGTCGCCACGCCCAGCAGGATGGGAATGAACCAGAAAATGCGTTTCACCGCGTACTGAAGCACGGCGGGAGGATAGCGCGGCGATAGCCGCGCAATCAATCAACCTTGCGAACGCCGCTGAAGTCGTTTCCGAGATAAATGGCGGGTAGCCGATATCCACTGATCCGCGGCGACACGGCGTGGAACGTGGTTGGAAAGTACAGATAAACCCACGGGGCCTGGGCATACACCAGGCTGTCGATCTCCGCGTACGCGTTCTCACGGGCGGCAGGATCGATCAGGCGCGCGGCGGCGTCGAGGCGCCTGTCGACATGCGGGTCGGAGAAGCGGGCACGATTGCCGCCGCCACCCTGGTTCGCCGTGTCGAAGAGCGGAAACAGAAAGTTCTCCGCTTCCGGATAGTCGGCGATCCAGTCGAGGAAGAACGCGTCGACCCTGCCTGCGTTCACCGCTTCTTTGAAAGCACTCCACTCACGGCTCACCAGCGTCGCCTTGATGCCCGCGGCGAGCAGATATCCCTGCACCGCTTCTACCACGCGATTGCCTTCCCCGCCTTCACGATGCCAGATCTCGAGCGACAGCCCGTTGGGATAGCCGGCCTCGGCGAGGAGTGCTTTGGCGCGCGCCGGATCGTAGTCGTAGCCGGGCCGCTCGCGATGGCCCGGAAGTCCGGGCGGAACCGATCCGTGCGCGGGCACCGCTTCGCCCGATGCCAGCACGCGGATAATGGCCGGCACATTGATGGCGTAGTTGAGCGCACGTCGCACGCGCAGGTCGGTGAACTTCGTGTTGTTGAGCCCGATATAGAACACGCGCAGCTCGGGACGCTTGAGCACGTGGTCTTTGTATTTGGCGTCGGACAGAAAGCGCGGCACTTCCGCGTCGGGAATCTCCAACACGTCGATGGCGCCCGACTCGAACTCCGCGGTGCGCGTGAACGGCTCGGGAATGATGCGATAGTTGACGCCGGTAATTCCGCCCGGCAGATGTGCGCGGTGTGGATTGGGGGTCAGCGTGATGCGGTCGCTGCGCAGCCACGCGGAGAGCTGCCACGGTCCCGAGCCCACCGGCGCGTCACCGGTCCCCACCGTGGCGGTGTCGATCACCTTCGCCGCGGGAAGTGCCAAAAGCGAGAGAAACGGAGCGAACGGCTGATCGAGCTCGATGACGAGGGTGGAGTCGTCCGGCGCGTGGAGACCGGGAATGTCACTGCCCTTCCCCGCCTGAAAATCACCCGCGCCGCGAATGCGCGAGAGCACCCACGCGCGCGGCGATGCGGTCGCGGGATCGAGCACGCGGCGGAAGCTGGCTAGTACATCCGAGGCGCGCACGGGCTTTCCGTTGCAGAACGTGGCACGCGTATCGAGATGAAACTCGTAGCGCGTACCGTCGTCGGAGATGTGCCACGTACGTCCCAGCGCGGGCACCATGGATCCGTCGGGCGCAAAGCCGACGAGGCCGTCGTAGAGAAGCGAACAGATCTCGCCTTCCGTGGCATCGATGACGAACGCAGGATCGAGACGGTTGGGCGAGTTCTCGAGTGCGAGCTCGAGCATGGTGGAATGATTTTCGCGGCGCGCGCAACCCAGTGCGAGCAAAACGCCCGCCATGCACACCAGGCGTGCTATCCGGGTCGGGAACAACTAAAACTCTCCCTCGACCAGCTTGTAATCACCGACGCCGAACATGTCGTAGAACACGAAATTCAAATTGCGCGTGTAGTAGCGCCAGATTTCGTACTCGCCCTGGGAGCGGCTGTCCATCGCCGTGTCGACCTGCTCCGGCGCCCCGTACTTGATGTACACGCGGCCGCGATCGGAGCGCCAGCCCGGGCCGAATTGGGAGTATTCCTTGGTCACGTACTGCACGCGCTCGAGGTACGCGTCGAGCGCTTCGTTCTCCGGCGTCGATGGATCCGGGTCACGAGCGGCCCAGAACTTTGCCCACGTGGCGGGGCGCTCGGCCTCGGGCGCTTTGCGCAGTGGATCCAGTTCCTGTTTGCTGGCGATGATCGACAGAATATCGAGCGTGGCGTCGAAGTTGGCGCCGAGCATCGCGCGTGTGGCCTCCACGTGCACGTCCACCGAGGTGGTGGCGTCGCGATCAGGACTGTAGGCGCGCGCACGCAGATTGACACGATACACACCGGGCTCCCAGTCATCGACGCTGAATGCGAGCACGAAGTCGTCGGTTTTTCCGTCAAGCATCACACGACGCTTGCCGTAGAGGAGCTGGTGTTCGGTGAGGTCGGCCACCTCGTAGAAGATGTCGCACGGCTGCGCACCCGGCGTGGGATGATCGAGATACACGGAAAAGCGAACGGCCGGCTCGCGTTCCAGGCCTTCCACGGCGGCATCGGGCGGGTTCTCGGCGTCGGCGAGCTGTGTCTCCACCTCGTTCCAGCGTCCAAACGGCTTCTTGTAGTCCTGCGGGATCGCCATCACGCGCGGCGTTCCGAATCCGATCCCGGAAGCGAGAAAATTGGGCACGCGCACGGTGACCGAACGGTGCAACGCGATCTGCGTGTTGCGCACGGTGAGCTGCGCGTCGATGGCATATTCGCCCGGCGGGAGCTTGATCTCGCGATAGGCGCGCGACTTCTGGTCGCGCCGGCGTGTTTCGTCGTAGGTCTTCACCGTGGCGAAACCGTTGAGCACGTACGTGGTGGGCAGCGCTTTCGCATTCCCCGCCGGACGAATGGATATGTACGCCTCATACCGGGAATCGTAGTAGCCCTCCTTCTTGAGGAAGATCAACGTGCGAAACGGGACTTCCACCGTGATGCGCGTCATGGGCACGCGGGTCGAATCCAGGTACGCATTGGCGAACAACCCGAACGTCTGCGCTTTCGCAGCGGCGGGCAGGCACAGGGCGGCCACAAGCGCAATGGTCTGGACGGCGCGGGAGCATGAAAGGCGGACTGGGAGACGGTTCATTGGCATTTCAACCCGGGAGCTGCCTTCAAGTTAGGCCACCGGACCACAAGCGGGCAAGGCGTCTTTTGGGCGTGCCGGAAGGGACAGGGTGAGAGAGGAAGCGCACACCCGGATGCCGGAAGGAACGACGCGCATTTGCGTCGCGCGAGCCGGGCGAGCGCGACTTCAAAAAAAAGAAAAGGGGACCGACGCCATGGAACCGGGCCGG
>DATEHD010000496.1:0-4484 GCA_035279765.1 Candidatus Krumholzibacteriia bacterium
GTTCCCGAGCCGTACACATCGATGGGATCATTGGAAAGCATGGCTTTGATGAACCGGTGGAACGCCATGTCGGGGCGCTGACGCGGTCCGTACACGATGAAGTAGCGCAGGCACGCCACCGGCAAACCGTGATTGGCGGCATACAGGAGACACAATGCTTCCCCGGCCAGCTTGGTGACGCCGTACGGCGAGAGCGGCCGCGTGGGATGGTCTTCGCGCATGGGAAGCTGCGCGGTCTGTCCATACACGGAGCTCGAGCTCGAGTACACCAGCCGCACGCCGGTGCCCTTCATCGCTTCGCACAGCATCTGGGTGGCGCGCACGTTGTGCTCGATGTACTGGTCGAACTCCACTCCCCAGCTCTTGCGCACGCCCGGCTGCGCGGCCAGGTGGAACACAACGGCGGCGCCCGACAGGGCGCCCTTCAGGTCGATCTGTGTCAGTGATTCCTCGGCAAGACGAAAACGCGGGTTTCCTGCCAGGGCAGAGAGGTTCGCACGCTTCTGTGCGACGTCATAATAGTCTGTGAAGCAATCGATCCCCAGGACGTCATGGCCGCGGGCCACGAGCGCTTCCGAGAGATGCGAGCCGATGAATCCCGCGGCTCCCGTGACCACCATTCGCGTCGCCATGTCGTGTTTGCCTACTTCTTGGTTGCGGCTTTCTCGCCGGCCTGGGCCGCGGCGAGCTGGCGCTCGAAGTCGTCGAGAGCCTTCTTGCCGTCGGTATCGTCGGGGTGTCGCTTGAGCCAGTCGTGCATGTAGGCACGCGCGCGGTCAACCTGCCCGGCCCGCGCGGCGAGCTCGAACACCATCGCACTCAGGTCCTTGGCGTCGGGCTCAGCGCGGTAGATCGGTTCGATGAGGTCGAGGGCCTGCGAGTACTTGCCCAGCTGCTCGTACACGGCCGCGAGCCGGTACTGCAGCGACGGATCGTTCGGGTTGTGCTTGAGCGCGTTTAGGTAGTGGTTGACCGCGGCGGTCGTGTCACCCGCGTCCAGGTAATAGTAGCCGAGCAGCTGCACCGGCGGCTCCAGCTGCGGCGAGATCTCTTCCGCGATCTTCATGTATTTGAGCGCCGTCTGGTAATCCTTGTCCTCGTGCTTCGCGTAGGCGAGCTGCACGAACGCGGCGGAATAATTCTGGATCAGGTGCTCGATGAAGGGCGCCAGGTAGATGGTGGTGTCGCGCTTCCAGTCCTTGGTCAGGATGCAATCGTACTTGAATTCCTTGGTGATGCAGTTCTCGACGCCGGGGACGTCGATCATGTTCTCGCCCTTGCGCGGCACCACTTCGTAGGCAAGCCCCTTCATCTCGATGATGTCCTTGTAGGGCGCGAATTTCGAGGGCGGAATCGTGACCGCGAAATACATCGGGCGCTTGAACAGATTGGTGCGCAGGATGTGATCGACGGCCATGTCGGCAACGAGCACCCAGCCGTCCTTGGACGGAAGCGGCTGCAGGCGGTCGATCTCGTCGTCGGTCCACGTGATGGGAACCTTGGGCGTATTATCGCGGCATTGCTTGATGTACCACGGCGTGTTGAGCAGGCTGAGGTTCACCACTTTTACGTCGGTGCGGTAGTGCTCCACCTCCTGCACGTACCACAGCGGAAACGTGTCGTTGTCGCCGTTGGTGAAGATAATGGCGTCCGGCTCCAGGCACACAAGCATGTTGTGCGCGTATTCGGTGCAGGTGACGTTGCGGCCGCGGTTGTGCGTGAACCAGTGGCGGTGCATGGTGAACATCGGCAGCGCCAGCATCACAGCGCACGCCGTGGCGGTGACCGGGACCAGGGAGCTGCGCCTCGCCATGGCGTTGCGGATCTCGGTCAGCACGCTCATCATGCCGATGGCGATGTACACGGCGAAATAGTAGAAGCCCGACGAGTAGAAGTAGTCGCGCTCACGCACTTCGCTGTCGGAAAAATTAAGAAAGACGATCAGACCCACGGTGAGCACCATCATGGTGACGAACAGCATCACGAATGTTTTTCTGTGCTTCACGAACTGGTCGACCATGCCCCAGATGCCGAGGCCGATGGGAATCATCGAGCCCAGGTTCAGATGCCCGATGTACGAGGTGAACATCTGGAACTGGGCCTGGAAGTACCCGTTGAAATGCTGGAACTGGAATGCCCACGACGCCTTTCTCTCGAACATGCTCGTGGGTGGATACTGCTCGCGGCGCAGCACCGCGTAGAGGGCGCGCCAGTTCTGCGGGTCGCCCTCGTCGATGTTGGGGTTGTGGATGGAACGGATCAACAGGGCGAGGTGCACCGACAGCCCCAGAATGAACAACCCGAGCACGACAGCACCGAACGGCGCGCCGCGCGAGTAGCGCCACGCAATCACCACGGACAGGGCAATCAGCACGGCCACGGTGAGCGCGCCGTTGCGCCACAGCGTGGCGTCGGCGATGAACAGTGCCACCACGGCGCTCGCGAGCAGCCAGTCGAGCGTGGAGAAGGTCCGGTCCTTCGACATCAACACGAAGAAGAAGATGCCCGAGAACACAAGCACCGTACCCAGGTGGAAGCCCACGCTGAGCGCGATCAGGTAGAAGATCAGGTAAATGAGCCACGTCGAGCGCGGCGTCTTGGGCAGGTCTCCCCACTTGAGCGCGAGCCACATGATGAAGCCCATGAAGGCGTTGCTCATCCCGTAGACCTCCGCCTCGGTGGCGTTGGTCCAGTACGTGTCGCTGAACATGAGGAAGCCGGCGGCTGCCAGCGCGCCGGCCACACGAACGAGGCCATCCCAGCGGTCGCGGCACGGTCCCATCATGTCGTCGAAGAAGCGAATGGCAAGCACGTACATGAACAGGACGCCGGCGGCGCCGCAGAAGGCGGACAGCAGGTTGACACGCTGCGCAATGGTGAAGAACGGCAGCGGAATCATGCTGGCGACTTTGGCAACCAGCACGTAGAGCGGCGTTCCCGGCGAATGCGGAACACCCAGCGTGTATGCGGTGGCGATGAACTCGCCCGAATCCCAGAAGCTCGAGCTCGCCTCCATCGTCCAGGCGTAAACGACCAGGCTGACGAGGAAGGAAAGCCCCGCCCCGACCCAGAACATCACGCGCAGAATGGCGGCATCCGCCGATTCAACGACAGCGGCGATGGGGGTCGGATGTTGGGGAGATTTCATGCTCTTGGTTTCACTGGCCCCGCCGCGGCGTGGCGGTGGGTGGTCCGGAACGCGCGCCCAGCAGTCACGACACTCGTGTCCGTGACTTCTGGACAGGTGTGTCCATTGTATGCGTTTTGGCCCGGCGGGTTCCCGCGTCGCGGCCCGAACCGCGCCCACCGTACCCCGAACCTTCCCGGGCGATCAAGCGATAAAAAGACTTAAGCCTCGCGACGGCCGGTCTTGCGCGCCAGGAAGAAGAAGAAGCCCACCAGGCTCACCACCACCGAGATGATGTAGGTGGCGAATTCCAGCACAAAGGCGTCGGTGCGGGAAATCCCGGCTTCGGCAAAAAGGAGAATTCCGAGTCCCTCGCGGATGCCGAGCCCGTTGATGGTGATGGGGGGAATCATGGCCAGGCTGAGAAGCGGAATGAACACGAAGAACTGCGCCACGGTGAGCGGCGTCATGACGATTCCGATCGCCATGCCCACCAGGATGTGTGTCACCACGCGCATGGCCTGGATGAGCATCGAAAGCAGGACCAGGCGCATGACCAGCCCGCGGCGGCCGCGAAACGGCGAGAGGTGATCGATGATGGCGGTGGCGCGCGCATTGATGGAGAGCGCGTGCAGGCGCAGCACGGTCCGGCGCAGCCAGTTCCCCAGCGGGCGGTGAAAATAGAACCCGAGCGCGGGAATCATGCATGCGATGAACACGCCGAGGTAGAGCACATGGTGCATGCCGCCGTTGCGTCCCACCAGCAGGAGCTCGGCCACAACCGCCAGCACGCACAGGCTGAAAACGCCCAGGAGCCGGTCCAGGAGCGTCACCGCGATGACCTGGTACGCGCTCTCCCCTTCGCGCGCGAGGTCGTACACCTTCACCGCATCGCCGCCGATGTTGGCAGGCAGAAAATTATTGAAGAAGAGTCCGACGAAATAGAAACGAAAGGTCTGCCCGCCCGGAATCGCGACGCCGCTCGCGCGCAGGAGCACGTGCCACTGAAACCATCCGAGCACGTTGCTCGCCATGAAGACGACGGTCGCGGCGAGGAGCAGTCTTCGATCCGCGCGCCGCGCCAGATCCATGATTTCGTGCGACGGGATCTTGTGCAGCAGAAACACCATGAGCCCGGCGCTCACCGCGATCTTCACCGTCCAGCGGATGATTGTGCGTTGCGCCGCCGTCATGCGTTTCTTTTCGCTTCGTCGATGGCGCGAAAGAACACGGGCTCCATCTCATCCGCACAACGGTCCCACGTGAGCGTGCTCGCCCATGCGATACCCGCCGCGCTCATCCTTTCGTGCAACGCGCTGTCTTTCAAGAGCGCGGCGGTCTTCGCAGCAAAGGCCTC
>DATEHD010000497.1:0-3621 GCA_035279765.1 Candidatus Krumholzibacteriia bacterium
TCGGCGTGGGCGCGGCCATGACCGGCACGCGCCCGATCATCGACATCATGTTCGGCGACTTCGTCTGCCTGATCATGGACCAGATGGTCAACCAGGCCGCCAAGGTTCACTACATGTCCGGCGGCAAATGGAAAGTACCCATGGTGCTGCGCACCACGCTGGGCGCCACGCGCCGCTCCGCCGCGCAGCATTCGCAATCGCTACACGCCTGGTTCGCGCACATTCCCGGGCTCAAGGTGGTCCTGCCCTCCACTCCCTACGACGCCAAGGGTCTGATGAAGTCCGCCATTCGCGACGACAATCCGGTGGTCTTCTACGAAGACAAGATGATGTTCCGCTACAAAGGCCCCGTGCCGAACGAGGAATACACCATTCCTCTCGGCCTCGCAGACATCAAGCGTTCCGGTGACGACATCACCATCGTGGCCACCAGCAGCATGGTGCAGGTGGCGCTCGGCGCGGCCAAGATGCTTGAAGACGCGGGCATCAGCGCCGAAGTGATCGATCCGCGCACACTCTGGCCGCTCGATGAAAAGACCATTATCGAATCCGTGAAGAAGACTTCGCGCGCCATCGTGGTTGACGAAGGCTACCAGCGCTACGGCGTCACCGCCGAAATCGCTTCGGTGATTGCCGAAGGCGCATTCCATTATCTCGATGGGCCGGTGAAGCGCGTCGGCGCGATGCACGTGCCGATTCCCTTTTCGCCCTCGCTCGAAGATGCCACGGTGCCGAGCGAGCAGCAGGTGTTCGACGCCGCCCGCGCGCTCTGCGTCCGCTCCTAGCCGCGCTGCGGCTTGTTGCGAGCTGCGCTGACTCGCTCGGTGGATTGGGCTGTCCGGCGTGACATTTTCATGGCTCATGCCGCGCGAAGCGAGGCTCGAGCCCTGGATTTTTCTTTTGCTTTGCGTTGTCATCCCGAGCGGAGCGGGTTCGTCGGCCCGGTAAGGGCCGCTGAGCGAAGTCGAGGGATCTCTCTTCGGATTCATCTTGTGACGCAGGCAGCGCTGCCTGTAGGACCGATTTGTGAAGGAGAAAATCATGCCAGTTAAAACCTACGGCACCATGGCAGTCGATTGGGAAGAGCGCATCGACTTCGATCGTTTGCGCCGCGAGCGCCTCGCGCGCACGAAATCTCTGCTGGCCAAAAGCGAAATGGGCGCGCTGCTCTGCTTCGACATGAACAACGTGCGCTACATCACCGCCACGCACATCGGCACCTGGGCCCAGGACAAGAACAGCCGCTTCGCCCTGCTCGCGCAGAATGCCGAGCCCTTCATCTGGGACTTCGGCTCGGCCGCCAAGCACCACCAGTTGCATTGCCCCTGGCTCGGCGAACGCTCCCGCGCGGGCATCGCCCTCCTGCGTGGCGCCATGTCTCCTGCCACCGGCCGCGCCGAAGATGTGGCCCGCAAGATCAAGGTCGAACTCGAGAAGCTCGGCCTGCAAAACGAGCCGCTCGGCGTGGACATCATCGAGCCGCCCATTCTCTTCGCGCTGCAAAGGGAAGGCATCAAGATCGTCGACGGCCAGCAGCTCATGTCCGACGCGCGCGTGATCAAGACCCAGGACGAAATCGCCCTGCTCAATCATTCCGCCATGATGGTCGACGCCGCCTACGATGAGCTTTATCGCGCCATGCGCCCGGGCATGCGCGAGAACGAAGCGGTGGGTCTCGTCAGCAAGGTGCTCTACGACATGGGCTCGGAATACGTGGAAGCGGTCAATGCCATTTCCGGCGAGCGCTGCAGCCCGCATCCGCACGTTTTCTCCGACCGCAACCTGCGCCCCGGCGATCCGGTTTATTACGACATTCTGCATTCGTACATGGGCTATCGCACCTGCTACTACCGCACCTTCACGGTGGGCTATGCCACGCACGCCATGGTCGATGCTTACAAGCGCTGCCGCGATTACATTGACGCTTCCATCGAGCTGATTCGCCCCGGCCGCACCACCGCGCAGGTCTGCTCGGTTTGGCCCAAGGCGCAGGAGTTCGGCTTCCCCGATGAAGAAGCGGCGTTCGCGTTGCAGTTCGGCCACGGCATCGGCCTGGCCATCTGGGAAAAGCCGGTGATCAGCCGCCTGGTTTCCATGAACGAAGAATACGTGCTCAAGCCGGGCATGGTCTTTGCGCTCGAAACTTTCTGGCCCTCCACCGACGGCTGGAGCGCCGCGCGCATCGAGGAAGAAATCGTGGTCACCGAGACGGGGCACGAAGTGATCACGCGCTTCCCTGCCGAGGAATTGCTGGTCGCGGGCCAGCGCTACTACACGGTGAACGGCCCGTTGCCGACCACGCGCGAGAACGAAGCGGCGCCGAGCCAGAACGTGCGCGAGCTGGTCGAAGCCAGCGCCCGCAGCGAGGGCGTCACCGTCTCTACCGACGACTAACAACAGTGGCGAGTGATTAGGGAAAAATGGCGATCCTTCGCGGTCGCCGTCATCTCTCCACACCGATACCGGTTTTACGCTGAAAAAAATCGGGGGAGAGATTCCTCGTGGCTTCGCGACGGCCATGGGCCGCCTCGAAAGCTCGCCCGGAATGACAGCGAAAGACAACAGCAAAACCAAAAATTTTGCGAAGGGTCCCAACCACTCATGGCTATCAGCGTGGTAATGCCCGCACTGGAAATGGCCCAGGACACCGGCAAGCTGGTCTCCTGGCGCAAGAAGGAAGGCGAAAAAGTCACCAAGGGTGAAATCCTGCTCGAAGTCGAGACGGACAAAGCCGTGGTCGAAGTCGAAGCGCTGGCCGACGGCACACTCGGGGGCGTAAAGGCCCAGCCCGGTGACGTGATCCCCGTGGGACAGACCATCGCCTGGCTGCTCGCGCCCGGCGAATCCGTGCCCGCAGGCGAAGCGTCCGCGCACGCCGCTGCTGCTGCCGCGCGTCCCGCCGCCTCCATAGCCGGCGCAGCGCAAGCGGCCAAAGCGGCTCCAGCCGCGCCTGCCGGCGCCGTGCGCATTTCGCCCAAAGCGCGCCGCCTCGCCAAGGAACATGGCGTCGACATCGCCACGCTGCGGGGCTCCGGCCCGGACGGCGAAATTCTCGCCGCGGATATTCTCGATGCCGCGCGCTCGGCGGGCGCTCCTGCATCTGCTGCGGCACCAGCATCCGCAGCCGCGGCAGCCGCTGCCGGCACGAAAGAAAAGCTCTCCTCCATCGGCAAGCTGATGGCGGAACGAACCACCCAGAGCTGGACCACCGTTCCGCACTTTTTCGCCACGCGCGAGTTTGACGCAACCGCGCTGGTTCGCGCGCGCGGCGAGCTTTCCGCCGAGATCGAGAAATCGCACGGCGTGCGCCCCACGCATACCGACCTGCTCGTGGCGCTGGTGGCCCGCGCGCTGGCCAAGCATCCGCGGGTGAACGCTTCCTGGCACGTGACACCGACCGGCTCGACCATCCGCCTCAATCCCGAGATCAACATGGCCGTGGCCATGGCCGTCGACGCCGGCGTGGTCACCTCCGTGATCCGCAACGCCGCGAAACTGGGCGTGGGCGAAATTGCCGTGCAGCGCCGCGAACTCACCGAACGCGCGCGCGCCAACCGCCTGCGCCCCGAGGACATTTCCGGCGCGACCTTCACCATCAGCAACCTGGGCATGTATTACGTG
>DATEHD010000498.1:0-7625 GCA_035279765.1 Candidatus Krumholzibacteriia bacterium
TGGCAAAGAATTTCCCCAGGTAGACGCCGGCCGGATCGACGGGTGCAAAGATCAGCGCGCGCCCGGCGCCGGATTCCTTCTCGAGCGCAAAGGAGCGGTTGAGTGCCAGCGTGCCGCTGAAGGCAAACGCCACCCAGAAGAAGCCGGCCGCTAGCCGGCGCATCTCGGGCGTGTTGGTATCGAGCGCGAAATTGAAAATGACCATCGTGAGCAGGCTGAACACAAGCGCCGCGCCCACGGCGTCGCGCGTACGCAATTCGATGCGCAGGTCCTTCCAGAGAACGGTTGCAGCCGTGCGCAGCATTGGACTAGGCCCCCGCGCGGGCCGGGGTCTGGCCGGTGAAGAGCACATTCCAGTACGCATGGCGAAAAGCGGCCGCGTCCAGGTCGCGCGCGGCGCGATCGAAGGTGATCGATCCTTGCTCGAGGATCATGGCGCGGGTGGCCACCTCGAACGCGCGCTCGACGTCGTGCGTGCTCATGAGCACCGTGCCGCCGTCGCGTACGAAATCCTTCAGCAGCTTGGAGAGCGCCTGGCTGGAGAGCTCGTCGAGGCCCGTGAAGGGCTCGTCGAGGAGCAGCAGGCGCGGCTTATGGACGAGCGCACGTGCCAGCGCCAGGCGCTGCTTCATGCCGCGCGACAGATCGCGCGCCGTCGAGTGCGCGCGCTCCTCGAGGTCGAATAGTCCAAGGAGCTCGTGCGCGCGCGCGACCGGATCCGCCACACCGTAGAGGCGCGCAAAGAAACGCAGGTTGTCGAGCACCGAGAGATCGAGGTAGAGGCAGGTGTCGTGCAGCACCAGGCCGAGCGCACGACGATGTTCCACGTTCGAGCGTTTGACGCGCGTTCCGAACAGCTCCACCTCGCCTTCGTAGTGGGCGAGGAGCGAGCCGACGATCTGGATCAGCGTGGTCTTGCCGGCGCCGTTACGGCCGAAGAGCGCGACACATTCGCCGGTGGCAATGGTGAGATCGAGGGAACGCAGCGCCGTCACGCGGCCGTAGCGCTTCGTGACTCCGCGGCAGGCGAGGGCGAGCGGGGCTTCCGTCATTGCACCTTCGAGGTGGCTTCCGGTGGGGCAGGACGATCCGGCGCCGGTGCCGGTGCATGGACACCGCCGTGCGAGCGCAGGTGCATCGCCAGCGCCGCCAGGCGTCCCATCATTTCATCGCGCGAAGCGCGATACACATCGTCGGGAATTGTGTGCGCCGTGTGCAGGTCGTCGAGCCGTGCCAGCCGCGAGAGCAGGAGATCGTAGTGTGCGCGCAGCACCTGCGGATCCGACAACGGATCGTGCCTGTCGCGGAGCGACATCCCGGCGACGCCCGCCAGCACCAGGAGCACGGTCACCATCAGGAAATATGAAATCTTCTCGTCTTCACCGAAGCGCGGCATCACGTTGTCGGGTTGCGCGCCACCGCCCTGCGTCGCGTTCCCGTTCTCGTCCACGTTGAGTCCGGCAAAATTCGGATCGCCGCCGCTGAACACGAGCGTCACCGTGCTGTTGGCCTTGATGTCGTGCACGGCGTACGCCGTCATGCCGTGTACCGACTCGGTGTTCGCAAATTGGTGCGACGAGCTCGACACCTGCATGGTGGAGTCGATCGCAAACACGGACATGTGTGTCACGGGCTCTGCGAACTTGTGCGCCATGGTGTAGCTACCCGACGTGTACGGCACCGTGTACGACACCGTCACGCGCGTGACACCGGGACGAATGGGATAGTCGAGGGCGTAGAGATCGGCCGCGTCAGTCGGCGTCGGTGTAAGCTTGAGCGGCATCTGGCCGGCGTCGACATAGCAGTCCACGAGGCTGTCCATGTCGGCGGGAAGAAAGACTCGGAACGCGCCATTCGGCGCGGATACTGTTTTTGCCGGCAGCGTCGCGTTGGTGATCTCGTACATCTGCTCGACCATGAGCTCGTCGCCCTCGCGCGCGACGGCGAGATGCGGCACGGTGACGCTCACGCCCGTCCATGACGGCGTGGATTCGAACACCGCAACGTCCACCGTCTGGTCGGCGCCGGTCACGCGCACCGGCTCGTTGTAGGTCGTTCCCTCGTACTCGACACGCAGCACGAAGATGGGCGCGCTGTTGGAGAGATTGAGCACCTCGAACTGACCGTTCCTGGCCTCCGTCGACCCGACTTCCTTCATACCGGCCGACGGTTGGATCACGATGACATGCGCCGACGCCACCGGCTTGCCGGTAGTGCCGTTGGTGACGGTGCCTTTCACATTGAATGCGTGGGCGGCGATGCTCGTCGCGACGAGTACCGTGGCGGCGAGCGCAGAAACGCGCGCGAGCTTCACGAAAGCCTCCGCTTGGAACGCACGTCGGTTTCGATGGCGTCTTCGACTTCGCGTCGAATGTGCGCCTCGTCGATCTCCTTCACGATGCCCGCGGCTTCCGCCATGAGGCCGTCGCGCAGGCGCTGGTGGTCGTCCTGGGAAAGCTTGCCCATCTGGAATTCGTTGTCGAGGTCGCGCAGGTTGTCATACACGACGTTGCGGCGCGCGTAGAGATAGTTGAGCTTCTTCTGCTCGTTGGCGCCCAGCATGTCGTCCAGGTAATAGAGATGACGGCGCGGACTCACCAGGGGGTAGATGACAAAGGCAAAGGCGGCCGCCGCAATAATTCCCACCACAAAGAGATCCATGCTTACTTCGCTTTCAGCTCGCGCTCGATACGCTCACGCAATTCAGGGTCCACCGGCGAAGATGTCCCGGTGGCGAGGCGCCGCCTGGCCGACCATCGCGATGCGAACACGCCCACGAGGAACAACCCGATCAAGAGTCCGAAGCCCGGCATCACGTAGGCCGCCAGGTTGAAGCCCGTTGCCGGCGGCTCGGCGAGCACCTTGTCGCCGTATTCCTTCACGAAGGCAGCACTGATGCTGTCGTTGCTGGCTCCGGCCTGGAGCTTGGTTTCAATGTCGTGCCGCATCGGAATCGCCGACGGGCAATTCTCATGGTTGCACACGCGCAGTCCCATGTTGCATCCGCACTGGCACACCAGGCCTTCGGAAATCTTGTTGAAGCGCGTGGCCAGCACCGGATCCTTGAGCTGTGTCTTCGCGGATTGCGATATCGCGCCGACAGGCGCGAGCGTAACGACTCCCAACAGTGCGATAGCAACCAGGCGACGCATCACGATATTGCCACCTTGTCAGTTTCCCGGAGCAGGTTCTCCACCGCTTTCTTGCGGCGAATCAAACGGCGTTCCACGCGGTTGGGAAGCAGCGTGATGATGGTGCCCAGCGCGAGCACCATGCCGCCCAGCCACACGTAGCTCACGAGCGGGTTGATCCACACCTGCATGACCGCCTTGTTGGTGTCTTCCTTGATATTGGCAAACACCACGTACACGTCCTCGATCGGCGTGTGGTACATGCGGACTTCCGACGTGCTCTGCTGACTCGCGGCGTAGAAGCGTTTCTCGGGCGAGAGCGTCGCCAGGTGCTTGCCGTTCTTGGAAAGCGCGAGCGACGCGCTCATGCCGTCATAGTTCGCGTCCTTGATGTCGTTGATGTCCATGCATGTGAAATCGTAGCCGCCCACGGTGAACTTCTCGCCCACGTTCACTTCGCCCCAGCCCTCGGTGGTGAAGGCCTGGCCGGTGAAGCCTACGAGCAGCATCAGGAAACCCAGGTGCGCGATGTAGCCGCCATAACGGCGCTTGTTGGTGGCGGTGATCCCATACAGCGCGGCAAACGGATTCTCCTTCGTATTGCGCATGCGCGCGCGCGTGGCGCGACCGAACTCGGTGATGAGCGTCATCAACACGAAAGCCGCGATGGAAAGCGACATCACGGGATAGATCGAGCGTATGCCGCCGATGAGCACGATCGCGCCCACCGTAATGCCCGCCAGCGTCGGCCACAGAAAGATGCGCTTCATGCTTTCGAACGACGTCTTGCGCCACGCGAGCAGCGGTCCCACGCCGGTCAGGAACAAGAGGAAGAGTCCGATGGGAACGTTGATCTTGTTGAAGAACGGCGCGCCCACGGACACCTTGTCCTTCTGGATCAGCTCGGAGATGACGGGGAACATCGTTCCCCACAGCACCGCGAAGCATGCGGCCAGGAGCACCAGGTTGTTGAACAGGAAGCTCGCTTCACGCGATGCGTACGAATCGAGCTGGTTGTCGCTCTTCAGGAACGAAAGGCGCGTCACCACCAGGTAGATGGAGGCGAGCGCTGCGAACACCAGAAACGCGACGAAGTAATTGCCGATCGACGACTGCGCGAACGCGTGCACGGAAGACACCACGCCGCTGCGCGTGAGGAAGGTTCCGAAGATCGCGAGCAGGTACGTGGCGAGAATGAGCACCACGTTCCATACCTTGAGCATGTTCTTGCGCTCCTGCACGATCACGCTGTGGAGGAACGCGGTGCCGGTGAGCCACGGCATGAGCGACGCATTCTCCACGGGATCCCAGGCCCAGTACCCGCCCCAGCCCAGCTCCACGTAGGCCCAGCGCCCGCCCAGCAGAATGCCGGTGCCGAGAAAGAGCCACGCAAAGAGCGTCCAGCGCCGCGTGAGCTTGATCCATCCACTCCCGAGCTCGCGCGTGAGCAGCGCCGCCATGCAGAACGCGAACGGCACCACCATGCCCACGTAGCCGAGATAGAGCATGGGTGGATGAATCACCATCGCGGGATGCTGCAGCAGCGGATTCAGGCCGCGCCCGTCGGGTGCATGGTACACCTGCGCGCCGGCCGCACCGCCGTGGTCCACCACCAACCGCTCGAACGGATTGGCGGCGAACTTGTTCATGATGAGGAAGAACATCGCCGTGACCGACAACACACCGAGCGTGTACGGGATGAGTTTCCCGGCGTAGTTGCGGTTGCGCAGCGCGACCAGTGCTGTGTAGCCGGTGAGGATGAGTGTCCAGAACAGCAGCGAGCCCTTCTGTCCGCCCCACAGCGAGGCCACTTTGTAGAAGAAGGGCAGGCTCCGGTTGGAATATTCCGCGACGTACTCGACCGAGAAATCGCTGCGCAGGAGCAGCACTTCGAGACATGCCACGGCGAGAACCACAAAGCCGAACATGACGTAGACGGCGCGCTCGCCGCTCTTCGCAATCTCGCGCCGGCCCGTCTTGGCGCCGTAGAAAAGCGCAAAGAGGGCGTAGGCGCAGAACGTCAGCGCGAGCGCGAGGGCGTAGTTTCCAATTTGGATCAAGTTGGGCTCCCCGGGGACGGGTTGTACGTGCGCCGCGAACGACGCGGCGTCACGGGATCAATAACCTTTGGCCGACGAACTGTCGGCGGAGCTCGTCGCGCCGCCCGTCACACCCACGGGATGCTGCGCGTTCTTGCCGTACTTGGCTTCGTACTTGGACGCGCACTTGGCCTGGATGTGATCGGCTTCAAAGGTGCCGTCGGGAAGGCACTTGCCTTCGACGACAGCTTCCGCGCGATCCTTGAACGTATCCGGCACCGGCTGGCTGCCAATGTAATGGACGCGCATCACGTGGTGCATCGTCTCGACGTCCTGCGCCAGCAAAAACGTGACGTGCGGTCCGTCGCGCTCGATGGTGCCTTCCTTGACGAGACCCGCAACGCGCAGCCGTTGTGTCTGCGCCGCCGGACCCATCGCCGCCACCTCTTCGATGGTCTTGTAATACGCTTTGCTTTCGTTGTAACCGGCAAACGCGAAGTACGCGATGGCGAGCAACACGACGGCGATGCCGATGCCAAAACGGAGCTGTTTATTCATGGTTACAACCTGTTCGATGGAACGACCACCGATAATATAAACCTAATTAGTCTTTTTTTCAACGATCCGCAGTGTATCGCTGCGGAAGCCTACCACATTGGTCCCACCGGGTAACCGAAGCATTCCTCGCAGTTGCATACAAGTCCACAAAACTGAGTACTATTATACAGTTTCTCGCCCTGGTGATGGCCTCGTGTGGCGCCGGTCACTGTCGCTAACGGATTTAGGTGGAGGGAGTTGGCTGGCGTTCGCGGCCACTGTTGCCGGGTGGCACCCTCGTTGCGGTACACCACCCGGACGCTATATCAATGACACGAACACTCGCCAGAATAGTTGTACCCGCACTGGGCCTATGTTTCGCCGCCGGAGCCGCATTTGGCTCAGATGCGCCAGCCGATTCCACCTCGCCCAAGACCCTGGGCGACTACCTCCGGCTCGCGAAAGCCGCCAACGCGGGGCTGCAGGCGGCCAACTATCGCGCGGTGGGCGCGCGTGAGCAGGTCGGGGCTGCGGGAGCGATGCCGGACCCGACCGTGCAGTACGGATATTACGTGGCGCCTGAATTCTCGCAATCGGCGCACGGCGAAAATCGCATTCGCGGCCGCCAGGAATTGATCCTCGGCCAGGAGTTTCCGTTTTTCGGGAAGCGCGGACTGCGCCGCGACGTGAGTGCGTACGATGCGCGCGTGGAGGCGCACAACGCGCGCGCCACTGCACTCGATGTCGAGTACGACGTGAAGCGCGCGTTCTACCAGTACGTTGGTCTCACCGAGACGGCGCGCGTGCTCGCGACCGAAGCGGATCTCTTGCGGCGCATGCGCGACGTAGCCCAGGTTCGTTATGCATCGGGAACCTCCGAGCAGCAGGAAGTTTTGAAGATCGAGCTCGCTCTCTCGCGTCTCGCCGATGAGAACACGGTCAATCGTCGCGATGTTGCGGCCACGCAGGCGTTCTTGAACGAGCTGATCGGCCGCACCGCCGACTCGCCTCTCGCGGCTCCGGAGTGGGTCGTCCCCGACGTGACGACGATCGACACGCTGGCGGCGCCCGATTCCGCGCTCGCGCATCGCCCCGATGTGGCCGCTGCGCGCGAACAGATGGGGCGCGCGGATGCGTCGCGACGTCTGGCGAAGAAAGAATACATCCCCGACTTCATGCTCGGCGTGGACTACGAGTTCGGCGCCGGCTACGAAGGTTGGTGGGAGCTCATGGCGGGCGTGAATCTTCCCATCTGGCTGGGGAAGCGCGGCGCCATGGTACGCGAAGCGGAAGCAATGCAGAAGAGCGCGCAGTACGAGCTCACGGCGGCCACGCTGCGCAGCGATCGCGAAGTGCGCGAAGCGGCGGAGCGGGCACGCGCGGCCCGCGAGCGTTACGACCGCTTCAAGACCTCGATCCTTCCGCAGGCCGAAGCAGCGTTCTCGTCGTCGGAAGCGGGATATCGCAGCGGCCGTGTGCAGTTCCTGGATTACCTCGACAGTGAGCGCACGCTGCTCGAGACGAAGCGCGAGTATGCGAGTGCGATCTCGGATATGGGAATGGAAATGGCGAGACTCGAGCGAGCGGTGGGTGCCGCGAGTGAAGCGAGCGACAAATGAGAGCAGGTAGGAAGATGAAATCGAAAACAAGCTTGATGGTGCTCACGGCGTGTCTGCTGTTCGCAGGCATCTCGATTGTGTCCACAAGCTGCCAGAAGAAAACAGCGAAACAAGAAAAGCCCGCCAACGTCGTGGCCAAGTATCACTGTCCGATGCACCCGCAGATCACGTCGGACAAGCCGGGCGATTGTCCCATCTGCGGGATGAAGATGGTACCGATCGAAGGGGCGGAGGAAAAAGCGGACACCACGCACGCGA
The DNA here is from genome assembly GCA_035279765.1 of Candidatus Krumholzibacteriia bacterium. Lineage (GTDB taxonomy): Bacteria > Krumholzibacteriota > Krumholzibacteriia > WVZY01 > JAKEHA01 > JAKEHA01. Next base: position 7,585 of record DATEHD010000498.1, read on the forward strand.
AATCCAAGGTGCCGGGCCAGGCGTCGGTGTCGATCACGCCG
>DATEHD010000499.1:0-3468 GCA_035279765.1 Candidatus Krumholzibacteriia bacterium
CCATTCCGAACACGGAAGTTAAGCCTCACAGCGCCGATGGTACTGCCGGGGCGACCCGGTGGGAGAGTAGGACGCCGCCGAATTTTTTGAACGAAAGCCCGCGAGCCATGCTCGCGGGCTTTCTTCGTTTTCCGCGGCTCCTTGTCGGGCCCGACGCCGCCATGAGATAATCGGAAGTCGTGGGCGACGCCCCTTGCCTGCGGCACACATGTCCCAGGACTCCGAGCGCAACAACGCCTCCGACCCGACGTCGATCGATGGGATCCTCCCCGGGATCTATGAGGCACTGCGGACGCTTGCTCATCGCAAGCTCCTGTCCGAACGCCGCGGGCACACCCTCCAGACCACGGAGCTCGTGCACGAGACCTATCTCCGGCTCAGCCACGGCGATCCCCTGTGGAACAACGACGCCCATTTCTATCGCGCGGCCGCCGAAGCCATGCGCCGGATTCTGATCGAGCGGGCGCGCCGGCGCGCGCGCTTGAAGCACGGCGGGGGACTGGCGCGTGTCGACATCGACGAGAACGATGTCGCCGCCGAGGCCTCGGGTGAGGATGTGATTGCAATCAGCGAGGCGCTCGATGCGCTCGAGAAGCACGAGCCGCGCATCGCCGATGTGGTGCGCCTGCGCTTCTTCGTCGGCTTCACCATCGAAGAAACCGCGGAGAAGCTGGGCATTTCACCCGCGACAGTGAAACTGGACTGGGCCTTCGCACGCGCGTGGCTGCAGCGTGCGATCGTCGAAGGGCGCCAAGGGCACGACCGTGGATAATGCTCGCTTTCGCAAAGTTCAGGAGATCTTCCAGCGCGCGCTGGAAGCACCCGAGCACGAGCGCGCGCAGGTCGTGTTCGGCCTGTGCCGCGACGACTGGGATCTCTACCGCGAAGTCACATCCCTGCTCCACCATCACAGCAACGACGGCTGGGATCCCGGCAGCGATCCCTCGCTCGTGCTGCAACCGCCGCCACGGCCGCGGCTGGAAGAATCGCGGACGCTCTCCAATGGAAACGAGCGCTACGAGCTGATCGATACCATCGGCGAAGGCGGCATGGGTATCGTGTACCTCGCCGAACAGACGCACCCCGTGCGGCGGCGCGTGGCGCTCAAGGTCATCAAGATCGGGGTGGATTCGCGGCGCGGCGCCGCGCGCTTCGAGTTCGAGCGCCAGGCCCTCGCCATGATGGATCACCCGTCCATCGCGCGCGTGTACGAAGCCGGCGCCACCGAAGACGGCCGCCTGTACTTTGCGATGGAATACGTCGCGGGCGAGCCCATCACCGAATTCTGCGACAGTCATTCCCTCGGTATCCGGGAGCGCGTTCACATCATGGCGTCAGTGTGTGACGCGATCCAGCACGCGCACCAGCGCGGCATCATTCACCGTGACATCAAGCCGTCAAACATCCTGGTGACGCGTCAGGGCGGAGCACCCGTCCCCAAGATCATCGATTTCGGCGTGGCGCGAGCCACCAACCAGCGCATGGCGGAGCACACGATGTTCACGCAGCTCGGCGTCGTGGTGGGAAGCCTCCACTACATGAGTCCCGAGCAGGCCGACTGCCGTCTGCTCGAGATCGACACGCGCACCGACGTGTATTCGCTGGGAGCCGTGCTCTACGAGCTGCTCACCGGCGAAACGCCGATCGACATGCCGACCATCGAGCAGACCGGCTACGCGGAGCTGCAGCGGCGCATTCGCGAAGAAGAGCCGGCGCGCCCCAGCGATCGCATCCAGAGCATCCCCGAAATGCAGACCGCGGCCGCGCACCGCGGCTGTGATGTTTCCGCCTGGCGCCGCCAGCTGAGCGGCGATCTCGACTGGATCACCCTCAAGGCGCTCGAGAAGGATCGCGAGCGCCGGTATGCTACCGCGGCACAGTTCGGCGCGGACTTGCAGCGCCACCTCGGCAATCAGCCGGTGGAGGCCGGGCCGCCGTCGCGCCGCTACCGCCTCGCCAAATTCGTCCGTCGCAATCGTCTCGCAGTGATCTCGTCGACGGCGGTGGCACTCGCCCTGATCCTCGGCCTCGCCACCAGCACCACGCTCTTCGTCGAGAACCGCGCCTCACGCCGGCTGGCCGAAGCGCAGCGCGACGAAATCCTCCGCCTCTCCGACGCCAACGTGCTCGCCCGCCTCGTCGACGAAGTCAGCGATCTGCGTCCCCCGCATCCCGAAAAGGCAGCCGCCATGCGCGAGTGGCTCGCACGCGCGCAATCGCTCGCCGAGCGCCTCCCGCTGCACCGGCGCACCCTCGACGAGCTGCGCAGCCAGGGCACCTCCGTCCCGGGCCAGAACGGCGCCGCGCCTTCCATCGAGTTCAGCGACCAGGAACGCGAGTTCCACTATCTGCACTTGAAGCAGCTCGTCGCCGACCTGGAGGTGTTCGTCGATCCGGATCCGCACGTGGGCGCCATCGCGCGCGTGCGCGACCGTCTCGCCTTCGCGGAAAGCATTCGCGAGCGCAGCATCGATGCGCCGCGCGCGGCGTGGAGCGCGGCCATTCACTCCATCGCCGACACGCGCGCATGTCCGCGCTACGGCGGCCTTGTCATCGAGCCGCAGATCGGGCTGCTTCCGCTGGGCCGCGATGCGGAGAGCGGGCTCTGGGAATTCGCGCATCTGCGCAGCGGAAAACCAGCGCTGCGTGGAAGCGACGGCAAACTGATCATGGCGGAAGAAACCGGCATCGTGCTGGTGCTCATGCCGGGCGACTGTTTCGCGATGGGAATGTCGGCGGAGATGCAGGCCGACGGCACGCGCCAGGCGGACTTCGATCGCGCGCGCGACGATCAACTCCCGGTGCACCGCGTGTGCCTGGATCCCTTCTTCATGTCGAAATACGAAGTGACGCAGGCGCAGTGGCTGCGACTGACGGGAACCAATCCCAGCCACATCCAGCCCTACCGCGACTACGGCACCTACGTCACCTCACTGCGCCATCCGGTGGAGAATCTCAACTGGCAGATGGCGGAAGAGTTCGCGCACGACATCGGCCTCGTCGTGCCGACGGAAGCGCAGTGGGAATACGCCGCGCGCGCCGGCTCTCCGGGGCCGTACTACTGCGGTCGCGACTATCACTGCCTGGAGACGTACGAGAACATTCTCGACGAGACGGCTCGCGTTCCGGGACGTCCGGGCGGGTGGCGCTACGCGCCGTGGTTCGACGGCTTCGTGGATTCTTCGCCGGTGGGTTTCTATGCGCCCAATGCGTTCGGACTCTACGACATGCTGGGCAATGTCACCGAGTGGACGCACGACTGGTTTGGATCCTATACGCTGCCGGTGGCGCCCGGAACCGGTGAGCGACTGGTGCCCCGGGGCACCGAACGCGTGGTGCGTGGCGGTGCCTACTACTTCTTCTGGGAACGCATCAGCTGCCAGATGCGCTTCAATCTCAAGCCCCACAGTTTTGAGCAAATTGGCGTGCGGCTGGCCCGCGGGCTGGACGAACACCCCACCCGGACCG
>DATEHD010000500.1:0-5146 GCA_035279765.1 Candidatus Krumholzibacteriia bacterium
CAACAATTACGGTATTGCTCTGCTCGTCGCGGGACGCCCCTTTGACGCACGCGACGAGTTTCGCACCGCGCTCAAGTTGGAGGGAGATCTTCCGGGGGCGCTCTACAACATGGCCATCGTCGAGACGTTCTACTTCTTCGACGACAGCAGCGGCCGCGAGTGGTACGCGCGCTACCTGAAGGTCGACAACGAAGACCCCGACAACCTGAAGGCGCACTTCGACGCGGTGGTCACCACCACCGAGCCCGCGCCGCACGAGGGCAAGCAGTGAGACACCGCGCCACTATCATCGTAGCCCTGCTGTGCTTGTACGGAGCCTCTTCTTTTGCCGCTTCGACTACCGCAAAGCCATCGGCACCGAAGAAGCCTTCGACCGTGAAGGCCGGCGCTGTCGCGCCGGTATCGCGTACTCTGGATGCGATCCGCATCGAAGGCGAGATCGATGTGCCGCAAGTGCTGTTCATCACCGCGCGTGACTACCGCCGCTTCCGCGACGGCACGCCGGCCAAGTATCAAACCACGTCCGCGGCCATCGCCAAGTCGGTGCCGCTTCCCAACCGTGTGCGCATCCTGGCACCGGTCGAATAGAGAAAGGCAAGGAGGAAGACCATGAATCCGCTGGCCACCATTGCACACTTCTTCAAGACGGGAGGACCGTTCATGTACGCGGTGTTTATTGCCGCGCTGTCGATCCTCGCACTTGTCGCCGAGCGATTCTGGGTCATCGCGCGCGCGGGCAACATCAACACCGAAAAACTGACCAAGGACGTGCTGGCCAGGGTCGCCAAGGGCGACATCTCGTCGGCCGCCGATCTGTGCCGCAAGGTGCGCGGACCCGTGGCGGCGGTGTCGCACGCGATTCTCGCGCGCAACACGAGCGACGAGGACAGCATGCGCAACGCCGCCGATGGCGCCGCCAGCGTGGTGCTGCCGCCGCTTTCGCGCCGGCTCAACTATCTCACCATGCTGGCCAACACGTGCACGCTGCTGGGACTGCTCGGCACCATCTTCGGTCTGATCACGGCGTTCTCCGCGGTGGGTGCATCCGATCCCGCGCAGCGCGGCGCGTTCCTCGCGGCGGGTATCTCGGAAGCCATGAACACCACGGCGTTCGGCCTGCTGGTTGCCATTCCGACGCTCCTCATTCACGGCTTCCTGGCCGGAAAAGTGGAGACTGTTTTCGACGCCGTGGACGCCTCGAGCTCGCGCCTGATTGAAGCCATGCACCGTCGCGGCTCGCGCGAAAACATGGCTGCGTAACCGCCGCGGAGAAAACCGATGCGCAGAACCGGACAACGCAGGTCTCCCAAACGGGGTGAAGTGGAGCTCGATCTGCTTCCCATGATGAACGTGTTCATCGTGTTGATTCCCATGCTCCTCACCTCCGCCGTGTTCCTCAAGGTGACTGTAATCGACACCAACGTGCCGAGCGCCAACGCCGCACCCGCGGCAGATGCGGGCGAGAGCCTGTCGCTCGCCATCACCATCAAGGACGATTACTTCGTGGTGGAGGGCAAAGGCATCGAGTCGCGCGTGATCGCGCGCAAGGATACCGACGCCCCGGCCAAGCTGGCGGCGGCACTGGCGGACGTCGAGCTCGCGCATCCTGACAACCAGGACGTGATCATCATCTCGGAGCCCAAGACGCGCTACCAGGACATCATTGCGGTGATGGACGTGGCGCGCGCGTCGGGGCTGCCAGCGGCGTCGCTCCTCGGCGCCAACGCGGGAGAATAACGTGGGTCATCAGAACCGCAGAAATCGTCTTCGTCCGTCGAGCTCGCTCATTCTGACGTCGCTCATGGATATTCTTACCGTGCTCGTGCTCTTCCTCCTTAAGAGCTTCGTGATAGAGGGCGAAGCGGTGACGCCGGTCCCCGGCGTGGCGCTGCCCGAATCATCCAGCAAGACGCCGCCGGCCGCGTCGATTGTGATCGCCATCTTCCACGACAGCGTGATGCTCAACGGCGAAGAAGTGGCGACAGTCTCAAAGTCGGTGGCAACGGGTGATCTCCTGATTACGCCGCTCGCGAAGCGTCTCGATGAAACGCGCGAGCAGGCCACCGAGATCGCGCGACTGCGCGGGAGCAAGGACGCCTTTGACGGCAAGGTTTCCATCCAGGGCGACCGCGACATCAATTTCGCCATTCTGCAGCGCGTGATGTACACGTGCAGCGCCAGCGGTTACGACCACATTTCGCTCGCGGTGATCGGAAACTCGTAGCATGACATCCACCGTAATGCAGCAGTACCAGCAGCCCCTGTGGGGCCGCATGGAGCCCGCGCTCCGCAATTGCTTTACCGGCGCCGGCATCATCGGCCTGGTGCTGATTATTATTGTGTGGGTGGTGCCGATCCCGGTGCTCAAGCCGGTCAGCGTGACGCAGGTGCCGGAGCGCATGGCGCGCCTCATTCTCGAAAAGCCGGAGACGCGCATCGCGAAAGGCAACCCCGGCGGCGGCGGTGGTGGTGGCGGCGTCACCGAATCATCGCGTCCGGGACCGAAAACGCCTGAACCCGAAGCACCGCCGCAGATCGCGAAAGAAACTCCCGCTGCGCCGCGCACACCCGGTGCCCCCCCGGCGCGCCGTGTGGAGATGCCCAAAGTCGCGGAAAATCGCGGCGTCGAAGGACGCGCGCGCGCGACGCGCGAGGTGACTCAAAATCTCGCCAGCGTCACCGGATCGCTCGACAAAGTACTGAGCAACATTTCGACGCAGATTCCGGCGAGCAAGAAGACAACCGCGAACGCTCCGAACAGCATCGACATCGCGGGCCTGCCGGCGACCAACAGCACCATGCCGTCACGTTCACGCCGCGGTATCAAGAGCGGTCGTTCCAGCGAACAGCTGGCAGCTGTCGATGGCGTATCGGGACTTGGTTCGGGCGATCTCTCCGGCTCCGCCATCCACGGCACCGGCGTGACCGTCGGCATGATCAGCGACGTGGCCGGCGGTGGATACGGTGGCGCGGGACTCGGCGGTACCGGCGACGGCACCGGTGGAGGCGCCGGCGGCGGACAGGGCGGCGGCTACGGAACCGGCAACGGCAATGGCGTGGGAACGGGATCGGGTGGCGGCGTGGGCAACGGTTCAGGCGGCGGTGTGGGTGACGGGGTCGGCAGCGGCCGCGGAAGCGCCGGTGCACAGGCGTCGGGCAGCGGCTATCGCAGCAACGAATCGCTGCTCGCGGTGGTGAGACGTTACGCGGCCGGCATCCAGTTCTGCTACGACAACGAGCTGCGCAAGAAACCGGGCCTGCGCGGGAAACTCGTGGTGTCGATGGTGGTGCTCGCCAACGGCTCGGTGAGCGAGGCGACGATTGTCGAGGACACGCTCAACTCTCCCGCCGTGCGTGACTGCGCGCTGGCGCAGATTCGCGCCTGGCAGTTCCCCGCGATTCCTTCCGGCACGACAAGCTTCAAGACGCCCTTCGTGTTCACGCCTCCCAGCCAGTAGAACGGCGCGCGACAGCGGAAACGGCGCGCGACAGCGCGCGATTGTCTGTGCAATACTTCACCCCATGAGAAGTAAGCATGTCTTGATCGCCTCGCTGGCAGTCATCCTCATTACCCAATGCTCGAAACCCGCTCCCAAGAGCACATCCTGCGCCCAATGTTCGCCCATCATTCTATATGGGTGTGACGGGATGGAGTGGAGCATCCTGCTCCCGCTCATCCAGCAGGGCCGCATGCCGGTGATGGCCTCGCTCATGCAGCGCGGAAGCTACGGTTACCTGGAAACCATCGAGCCGACCTTCTCCCCCGTGATCTGGACCACGATGGCGACGGGCAAGATGCCCAAGGATCACGGTATCGAAGGCTTCGTCTACCGCGTGGGTCCCGGCGAAGACGGCCAGCGCTTCTACACCAGCGGCCATCGCGCCACCAAAGCTTTCTGGAACATTCTCTCGGACTACAGCCGCACGGTGGATTGTCTCGGCTGGTGGATGACGTACCCCGCCGAGCACATCAACGGTGTCATGGTGGCGCAGACAAACACGACCGCGGTGCTGCACGACTCGGAGAACGCGCTGCTCAAAGGCACCGTGCTGCGCGGCGTCGAGGACCAGGTGTATCCGCCGGAGAAGCAGGATGAAGTGATGGATGTGCTCGACAACATCGATCACTCCATCGACTCCGTGCTCACCAACATGTTCGGGACCATTCCGCACGCCACCGCGGACATCACCAAGGTGGCGTGGGACCAGTCGCAATGGGCGTTTCGCGCCGACGAGCTCTACCTGGAAGTGGCGAAGAAGCTCATCACTTCCCAACCCCATTTCGATCTGCTCGCGGTGTACATCGGCGGCACCGACGTCGCCGCGCACCGCTTCTGGCGCTACACGTATCCGCAGGAGTTCGAGCATCCGCCGGTGGCGAGCGAGATCGCGTCCTTCGGGAAGATCCTTCCCGACTACTATGCGTATGTCGACCGCAAGCTGGGTGAGCTCATCGCCGCCGCGCCCAAGAACGCCACCGTGATCGTGGTGTCGGATCATGGACACCACGCGGTCAATATCGAACACGATTTCCAGGTGACTGATGAAGCCGAGATGCGCCTTTCCGGCAACCACATGGATGCGCCACCGGGAGTGTTCATCGCCGCCGGACCGAACATCGTGCACACAGCAGGCGCAACCATCTCCATGCCCGATCGCGACCATCCCATCGGTCGCGCCTGGGACATCCTGCCCACCCTGCTCGCCCTGGAAGGGATTCCGCTGGGCGAGGACTTTGCGGGCAAGCCCATGACGAACATCATCGATCCGGAGTTCCTGAAAAAGGTCCCGGTGCGCACCGTGAAGACGCACGACGACAAGACGTGGGACGCAGCGCGCGCTGCGCGCATGAAGGAGGCGTCGGACCGCGCCGAGCGCCTCGAGCAGCTGCGCAGCCTCGGCTATATCAAATAGCGTCGGGCCCGGATGCAAGCATTGCCGCGGCACGTCTCGGTGGATTGCACGTCGTCGAATCGGTCGATCCACCGATGGGTGCGGTTCCGGACTTTCTCTAGAGTTCCCTACGGATACATCACCAGACGCGTCCATGCGACGGCACCACTCGCCACCACTGCAACCTTCACAGGATCCAATCGCGCATGAATAACACGGACAAAAACGGAAGCATTCGCCTGCTCTGCGTGGA
>DATEHD010000501.1:0-5909 GCA_035279765.1 Candidatus Krumholzibacteriia bacterium
GGGCGCAGCGCTGCACCGCATCTTCAAGGAGCGGCTGCGCGAGAACGAGCCCATGTCGAAACACACCACGGTGGGCGTGGGCGGTCCGGTGCGATGGATGGTGCTGCCGGCCGCGGCGACCGAAGTGCAGCGCACGGTGCGCCTCGCCAACGAGCACGGCATCGCCTACGTCGCGGTGGGAAAGGGATCAAACCTCATCGTGCGCGACAGGGGTTATGACGGAATCGTGATCAAGCTCGCCGAGCATATGACGGAGGTGCGCCTCACGCAGCGCACGGTGGTGGCCGAAGGCGGAGCGTCGTTCGCGGCGCTCGCGCGCAAGCTCACCAAGGCGGGACGCACGGGGCTGGAGTTCGGGATCGGCATTCCGGGATCGGTGGGTGGCGCGGTGCACATGAACGCGGGAGCGTTCGGGGGAGAAGTGAGCGAAGCGCTGGTGAGCGCGCGCATCGTGGATGCGGAGGGAGCGCTCCGCACCGTGCGCGCCGGCGATATCACTTTCACGTACCGGCACACGACGCTCGACCCGCGTGACATCGTGGTGGTGGCGACGTTCAAATGCCCGCCGGGTGCGGTGCGCAAGGACGTGTACGACAGGTCCATTGGACGCAAGAAGACGCAGCCGATCTGGGAGCGGAGTTTCGGGAGCACGTTCGTCAATCCGCCGGGGAAGTTCGCGGCGGAGTTGATCGAGGGATGCGGCCTCAAGGGCCGGAAGCAGGGCGGGGCCATGTTCTCGGACCTGCATGCGAACTTCATTATCAATACCGATGGCAGCGCGACCGCTGCCGACGTGGAAGCGCTCATCGACCTCGCCCGCACCGAGGTAAAGACCCGGTACGGCGTTGAACTCAAAACGGAGGTGGTCGTCATTGGCGATCGTTAGCTCAGGACCGGAACAGAAACATGCGATCCGCGCGCGTGCGCGCCGGGTCATCGGTGTCTTCATCGTCGGTGTCCTGATCGTGGCATCGATGTACCTGTACAACTACGTGACGACCGCCAACCGCTTCGCGATCGAGAAGATCGAGCTGGCGGGACTGTCGCGTATCGACCCCAACAGCCTGCAGCGATACGTAGCGGACCTGAAGGGGCAGAACATCCTGCTCGCCCCGCTCGACGAGGTGGAGGCGCGCCTGGAGGCACAGCCCCGCATCGCCAGCGTGGAATGCCGCCGCGTACTCCCCAACCGCGTCGTATACAACATCACCGAGCGCGAGCCGGTGGCGCTGGTCTATACCGACCGCTTCTTCGAGATCGACGCGGCCGGCATGGTGATGCCGGGTGACGACTACACGGGCAGCCTCGACCTGCCCACCATCACCGGCGTGGCCATGGACGACGTCCGCGCGGGACGCCTGTGCCAGGACCCGATGGTGCGGGGTGCCTTGGAAGCGCTGCGCGTGTGCCGTGACCTCGGCTCCGAGTTCGCGGGCAACATTTCGGAGCTGCGCGCGACAAGCACCGGGATCGCCGTGCGCTCGCTGCGCGACGATTGCGTGCTGCTCCTGGGCAACGGCGACTACGAGCGGCGCCTGCGCAAGTTCTTCCTTCTGCGCGGCGAGCTCGCCCGTCGCGACGAGCCCGGGCACGTCATCGACCTGCGTTTTGACAACCAGGTGGTAGTACGCAGCGGCCTTTGACAGCCGCGCGATAGCGCGGCCGGGCGGTGGTGTGGGGCGTAAGGGCACCCAAGTGTTCCGAAGCACCCAGTTGCTTCGAAGGAGAACGAGAAGATGATTATCAAGAATCAGCGTCGGCTTCGTGGCGCAATCGACCTGGGCACGACCAAGGTGGCCGCCTTGATTGCCGAGGAGACCGCCAGCGGACTCCGCGTCATCGGAGTGGGGCTCTCGGCGTCTGACGGCCTGCGCCAGGGTGTCGTGACCGACATCGAGCGCGCGGCGGAATGCGTGGTGAAGGCGGTGGGCGACGCCACGCGGATGGCAGGCGCCGCGCCGAGGACGTGGAATGTCGGATCGGCGGGAGAACACATCCGCAGCATGAACAGTCGCGGTGTTGTGTCGGTCACGAAGGCCGACGTGGAGATCTCCGCGCAGGATGTGATGCGCGCACTCGAGGCCGCGCGAAAGTTTTCCTTGCCACAAGATCGCGAGATCATTCATACCCTTCCACAGGAGTTTATCGTTGACAGCCAGCGGGGCATCCGACAGCCTGCCGGCATGTTTGGCGCGCGTCTCGAGGCGCGCGTGCACGTCGTCACCGCGTCGCGTCCCGCGCTGGACAATCTTGCGAAGACGCTGACGCTCGCGGGCATCGAGCTCGGAGAAATCGTGCTCGAGCCGCTCGCCTCGGCGACGGCGGTTCTGTCGGAAGAAGAGCGCGATGCGGGTGCCGTGGTGCTCGACATCGGCGGCGGCACCACCGACGTCCTCGTGGTTGCGGACGGTTCGGTGGTGGCGAGCGGTGTGATCGGCCTGGGCGGGAACAACATCACCAGTGATGTTGCGTACGGGCTGCGCACCTCGCCGCGCGAAGCCGAGCGCCTCAAGGTGAAGCATGGATGTGCGCTCTCGACGCGTGTGTCGGAATCCGACGTGGTTCCCATCACGGCGGGCCCCGGCAAGGAGCCGCGCCGTATCACGCGCCAGGTGCTCGGCGGAATCATCGAGCCGCGGATCACGGAGCTTTTCAGCCTGATCGACAAGCAGGTCTCGTCGAACGGATTGAAGCGCTCGCTTTCCGCGGGAGTGGTGATCACGGGCGGCACGTCGTTGCTCGACGGTGTCAACGAGCTCGCGGAGCAGGTCTTCGACCTGCCCGTGCGTACCGGCCGTCCGGCCGGTCTCGAAGGTCTCTCAGAGGTGGTCGCCGATCCGCGATTCGCCACCGGTGTCGGGCTGCTGCGTGCAACCGCGCCGGCCGTCGCGGCGGGTGAAACAGTCCCCGAGCGTGCAGGGCGCTTCGCACTGGGACTCCATCAATTCAAGCGCGCCATCGCCAGTCTGATCTGACGAAGAAGGAGCAGTCATGCGCTTCGAGATGGAAGAAGAAAAGAAACTCAGCGTGCTTCGCGTGATCGGCGTGGGCGGCGCCGGTGGCAACGCGGTCAATCGCATGGTCGCGGCCGGATTTCGCGGCGTCGACTTTACCGCCATCAATACGGATCTGCAGGTGCTGCGCGAATCGCAGGCGCTGGAGAAAATCCAGATCGGCGAAGAACTGACGCGGGGCCTGGGTTCGGGCGGCGATCCGCGCGTGGGGCGCGAAGCCGCGCAGGAATCGATCGAAGCCATCCGCGCCTGCGTGGCGGGCGCCGACATGGTCTTCATCACCGCCGGCATGGGCGGTGGGACCGGCACGGGCGCCGCGCCGATCGTGGCGCAGCTGGCGCGCGAATCCGGTGTGCTCACCGTGGGTGTGGTGAGCCGTCCGTTCTTCTTTGAAGGAACGCCGCGGCTGCGCCAGGCGGAGCAGGGCATGGAGGCGCTGCGCGAAGCGGTCGATACCCTGATCATCATTCCCAACGACAAGCTCTTGGAGACGTCCGACGACAGCACGTCGATGCTCGATGCGTTCGCCCGGGCCGACGACGTGCTGTGCAGCGCAACGCGGGGCATTTCGTCGCTCATCACCGAGACCGGTGTCGTGAACCTTGACTTTGCCGACGTGCGCAGTGTCATGCGCAATGGCGGCGCGGCGCTCATGGGTAGCGGCATTGCGACCGGTCCCAACGCCGCGGAAGACGCGGCGCGCATGGCGATCCACAGCCCGCTTCTCGACGATGTGTCGATCGAGGGCGCGACGTCGATCCTGGTGAACATCACGGGGCCGCGCTCATTGGGCATCAAGCAGATCAGCAAGGCCGCCACGCTCATCAATGCGGAAGCGGGCGCGGGCGCGCACGTGTTCCTCGGCACCGTCATCGATGACGCCATGCCCGAGGGCGAAGTGCGTGTCACCGTGATCGCGACCGGTTTTGCCGGCTCCGGCGCCGCCGCGGCACTCTCCGCGCGCCGTCGTGCCGAAGCCAGCGTGGTTCCGATGCCGCAGCGTCAACCCGCGCCAGTGCCGGCTCCCGTGCCTGCGGCTTCCGCGCATGTGGCGGCGCCTCATGTTCCGTCCGCGCCGTCCGTGCGTGTGGTCACATCGCCACAGCCGGTCCATGTGCCGGCGCCGGTGAGCGCACCGGCTCCGCAGGTTCCGGCCCCAGTTGCGGTGCAGCCTTTTCAGCCGGTGGCACAGGCGCCGGCGATCGAGCCCATGGAAGAAGAACCGGTGATCAGTTTTCCGGAGATTCTTGCGCGGGGTGACTCGGTGATCGAATTCGCACTCGAACCCGACGAGGCCGACGAGCCCGTCATCATGGACAACGGATCGATTCGATCCTTCAACACCGAAGCGTTCCGGGTTCCGACCTTCGTGCGCAAACAGATGGACTGACGACCGGGAGGCCCGTTGTCATTCTGGAGCCGTCTCGTAAGGGGTTCGGCCGGCGATCAGTATCATCGCGGGATCCGTCTCTTTAACGAAGGTCACTACGACGAAGCCGTCCGCGTTCTCGAAGACGTGATCGCGGACGGCGGCGCCAATCCGTTTGCCAAGCTGGGCGCTTTCTACGCCGCGGAAGCGCACGCCAAGCTGGGGCTCGCCAACTTTCACCGCGGCGAGCTCGAGAAAGCGCGCACGCACTTCGACATCGCGCTGCGCGAGAACCCGCACTATCCCGACCTCTACTTCTACCTGGGCGTGGTCGAACACCACGCCGGAAACTTTACCGCGGCCATCGAGCACCTCGAGCGCGCCGTCGAGCTCAATCCCGAGTACGCGGAAGCGATGTGTCTCCTGGGATTGGCGCAGCACGACGCGGGCTTCTTTGACAACGCGGGCCAGACCTTCGATCGCGCGCTGGGGCTGGTGCGCAAGACGCGTCATCCGCTCTCGCGCATCCTGGTAGAGAAGCTCGACTCCCGGCACTTCGAGCTGCCGCCCATCCGCGAGCTGCGCGCGGCCATGCGTGACGGCGACGCGTACACGGCGCTTGTGCACGATGCCACCGAGGGCTTCAACGCGGGTGACTACGCGCGCGCCGCGAGTGCCTTTCGCGATGCGCTCGCCTTGCACCCGGGCTACGCGGACCTGCACGCGCGCCTCGGCATGGCGCTCCTCGAGCTCGGCGACCTGGACGGAGCGATCTCTTCGTTTCGCCGCGCCCTCGACATCAATCCTGGCTACGGCGAGGCGCGTTACTGCCTGGGCATCGCGCTGTTCCGCGCCGGGGAGTGCGACCGCAGCGCGCAGGAGCTGGACCGCGTGGCGCAGAGCCATCCCACGTACGCCGACGTGCGCGCCCAGTCCGGGCTGGCGCGGCTGGCATTGGGCGATTTCCCGGCGGCACTCGAGAATATTTCGGCTGCGGTGTCGATCGCGCCCGCGTATGCGCGTGCACACTACCTGCTGGGACTGGCGCGCTACGCGATGGGGGATTCGGCCGGAGCGGCGCAGGCGCTGCACACGGCCGTGGAGCTTCGTCCTGACATGTTCGGAGCACGTCTCGAGCTCGGGGTGCAGGCGCTCAACGACCGCCGCAACGAGGAAGCGGTGGAGGATTTCGAGGCCGTACTGGCGCACGTGCCCGAGCACGCCGACGCACGCTGTCTCTTGGGCACGGCACTGCTCGGACTGGAGCGCAACGACGACGCGGCACGCTGCTTCGAGGAAGCGCTGCAGTTGAATCCGGGCTACATCGATGCGCGCAAGAAGCTGGCGCTGATGCACTACCAGCGCGGCGAGCTGGACAGCGCCCTCACCCACGTGGACACGGCGCTGGAGACGAGCCCGCGTTATCCCGACCTCTACAAGATCCGGGGCGACATCATGGCGAGAAAGGGCGACACCGCGGCGGCGCGGGCCGCTTACAACCGCGCGGCGGATATCAATCCCGACTA
>DATEHD010000502.1:0-3376 GCA_035279765.1 Candidatus Krumholzibacteriia bacterium
GCACGGCGCGCAAGTTCGGGGCGGAAGGCATCGGCCTGTGCCGCACCGAGCACATGTTCTTCAGCGAGGATCGCATCGACTGGGTGCGCCGGATGATCCTGGCCGAGTCACGCGAGGCGCGACTGGCCGCGCTCGAAAAGATTCTGCCCATGCAGCGCGAGGATTTCACGGGCGTGTTCCGCGCCATGGCCAATCTGCCCGTCAACATTCGCCTTCTGGATCCGCCGCTGCACGAGTTCGTTCCCAGCGAGCCGGAGGAGATCAAGGCGCTGGCCGCGCGCATCGGCGTCGACGTGGCGGAGCTGACGTCGAAAGTGCGGGCGTTGCACGAATTCAATCCCATGCTGGGACACCGCGGCTGCCGGCTCGGCATCACGTTTCCCGAGATCTATGAGGTGCAGGTGCGCGCCATCATGGAAGCCGCGGTTGCGGTTTCGCGCGAAGGCATCAAGGTGATGCCCGAGATCATGATTCCCCTCGTCGGACTGCGCAGCGAGCTCGCCGTGCTGCGCGCGATGACTGTGCGCATCGCTGACGCCATCATGGCGGAAGCGGGACACCGCGTGCACTACACGGTGGGCACCATGATCGAAGTTCCGCGCGCCGCGCTCGTGGCCGCCGAAATCGCGGACGTCTCGGACTTCTTCAGCTTCGGGACCAACGACCTGACACAGATGACATTCGGTTTCTCGCGCGACGACGCGCCCAAGTTCCTGCGCGCGTACGTCGAGACGCACATCCTGCAGCACGATCCATTCGAAACCATCGATATTGAGGGCGTGGGCCAGCTGGTGCGGATGGCGACGGAGAACGGACGCGCGGCGAAGCCGGGGCTCAAGGTGGGAGTGTGCGGCGAACACGGCGGCGATCCCGCGTCGGTGCATTTCTTCCACGAAGTGGGGCTGGACTACGTGAGCTGCTCGCCCTTCCGAGTGCCAGTGGCGCGCGTCGCAGCCGCACAGGCGGCTCTGTAACAGACAGTATTTGGTCGGCGCTGCTACGATGTGTCGTGTCCAGCCCGGCGACCGCTTCGCTCGGCTTCCCGCCGCACCCGGCAACGTTTCTGGTAGGCGGGCTGCGGCGGGTGATCCTCGCTCGCTCCTTCGCGACGGGCTCGGCCACGACACATCGAGCGCGCGCCGCACGACGTATCCAATCTCGAATGAAGTCCTCCCTTCAACTCGTCACGTGGACACTCGCCGGGCTTGCGCTCACATGTGTAATTGTTTGGGGGGTGAGGCGCGGGCGTGGCGCACGCAGCGATCGTCTTCGTGTCGCGGATTGGCTCACCATCGCGCGCTTTGTCCTGATCGCGCCTACGGTGTGGTTGCTCGTGCACGATGAGTTCGGCGCCGCTGCGATCTGCTATTTCGTGCTGGGCTGGACAGACGTCGTCGACGGGATGGTGGCGCGCGCGCGCCGCGAGACGAGTGCCTTCGGGATGTTTCTCGACCCGCTGGGGGACATTCTTTCCACCTCGGCCGTGTTCACGGTGTTCGTCTTCGACGGACTCATCCCGCGCTGGCTCTACGCGCTCATGCTCCTGCGCTACCTGCCGCTGGCGGTCGCCTCCCTCATTCTCAGCCGCACCACCGGCCCGGTCGACTTCCGCTCGACCCTGCCCGGCAAGATTGTGGGGGTGGTGCAGGGCGCAGGTGCGCTCTGGATCATGATTTGGGCGGCGCGCGGGGTGCGTCCCGTGCCCGGGGACGGCCCGCTATTTGCTTTCCTGGCCGTGGGATTTGTGTCTATAGTCGTCTCCCAAACGGTGATTGGATACCGGCATGTCCGTCGCGCTCCCCCGCGCGCCCGAGGTTGACGTTGGATCTTCGTGGCAATCTCGCCGTTTTCGGCCCCATTTCCGTGCTGCAGCTCATCAGCCTGCAGAGCAGCACGGGCGAGCTCACCTTCGAGAGTGGCATCAACACCGCACGTGTGTACTTCGACAGGGGCAGCGTGACGTTCGCCGAGATTGCGAACCGTCGCGTGAAGCTGGGCGAGTATCTCGTGTCCCAGGGCCTGGTGGCGCGCGCGCATCTGGAACGCGCGCTGGAGATCCAGGGCGACCGCCAGCGTCTCGGCGCCGTACTTGTCGAGATCGGCGCCATTGACGCCGTCTCGCTGCGCCGCGCCATCGAAGAACAGATCAAGGAAGTGATGTACGAGCTGGTGCGCTGGAAGACGGGACGCTTCCGCTTCACCAACGCACGCCGACCCAAATCCCAGGACGTCTTCATCGATATTCCCCTCGACCACCTCATCCTCGAAGGCCTGAAGCGCCTCGACGAGGAGGGGGTCGCCCGGTGATGGGGCGGTGTCTCGCCGGCCTCGCCGTCGCCCTCCTGCTCCAGCCTCTAGCGGCTCACGCCACCACGGCCAATTCGCTCTCGGGGCGCGTCGTCATCGACGGTGTGTTGAACGAATATGCCGCCGACGAATGGGTCCTCGACTCCACCGCCAACACCATCGAGAGCGCGAGCGACTCGCCGTGGGGGAGCGACAATGACATCGCGCGCGTCGCCCTCACCTGGGACCGCACCTATCTGTACATCGGCGTGGAAGCGCGCACGTTCGATTCGTTCCTCGCTCTTTTTGTCTCCAATCGCGCGGGCGGACTCACCACCCTCGAGAACGCGGGCGCGTTCCGGCGCGCGATAGAGATTCCCAATCCCGTCAACCTGGTTGCTCTGGCCGAGCCCGGGCGGATTCCCGACGTGGCGCGCGCGGACGACGCGCATCCCTTCGGACTTGTCGATCGCGGCGCGGTGCACGTCGCCATCAACGGCGTGCGCACAGGTTTGATCGGATTCGAAATGGCGGTGCCGTGGTCGATGCTCGCGATCGCACAACCGGTCAAGCTGGTGGCGGCGATCACGGGAGAGGTTGGAACGGGCGCGGGCGACGCGGCGCCCGATGCCTCGACGGCGCAGGATTCGGATCGTTTCGTGCGCGCGGTGCTCGATCGCTGGTTCGAGATCAACGCCGATGTCGACCATGACGGACTCCCCGACATCGGTATTTCGCCGCGCACGACGGGAAGTGTCCTGCCCCCCGTGAGCAGCCTGCCCCGGCGTGATGAAGCAGTTGTGCATTTCCGTGTCCCGACACGCGCCTTCGCGCCGGATCGCGCGGAATGGCAGAACGTCGTGTTCGTCGCGGACGGCGCCCGCGTGTTCGTCAATTTCTACGCATATTCGCTGGAAGGCGAACGCATCCGGTGGCTGAACCGTGACATGCCCGACCTGCAGATGCCCGGCGGCAGCGAGGTTGCTGTGCCGTGGGACGGCACGGATGAGCACGGCGCGATCGTGCGCGGAGGCACCTACATCATCGTCGCCGACTGGGGATACAACCGAGGCGAGCACGCGGGGCGCGC
>DATEHD010000503.1:0-7161 GCA_035279765.1 Candidatus Krumholzibacteriia bacterium
ACACGTTGCCGTTGCGATCCGCGTACACATTGTTGGGCTGCTTCGATGGTTTCACGCGCGAGCCGTTGGCGGGCATCTGCTCGGGACGCGCCGTCGACTTCACGCCCTGCCGGTTCTGGTAGTTATTGCGCGAATACTGGGCGGGGCGATTGCCCTGGTTTTTCCCCGCGACGTACCCGGCGCCGAAACCGTGGCGGTAGCCGTTGTTATATCCATGGTTATAACCATGTCCATAACCATGGCGGTAGCCATAGCCGTAGCCACCCGCTCCCCAGTACCCGCCGTAGCCGCCAAATGAGACGCTCATCCAGCCGTAACTGATGCCAACCGAAAATCCCCAGCCCGTCCATGGATTGTAATGAACGGCGAAGCCGTACGTGACGGGCCGCGGATAGTAATAAGCACCGTACCACGGCGCATAGTAGTAGCCCGTCCCATACACGACGCACCCGTTGTACACGTACGAGCCGGTGTACGCCGGCGTGTAGCCTTCGTACACAACCTCCGGCGTCGCTTCGTAGATATAGACGTACTTCACGTTGTAGACCGGACACTCGGGCGGAATCGACTGTACATCGTCGGGCACCTTGGTGCTCGTCGTCCATGGTCCCGACGGACCCGATGCTTCGAACCAGATGGCCTGGTCGCAGCAGTAATAGCGACCGCTGATCAGGAGCACCGACTTGTCGGTGTTGACCGCGTACGACATCTTGGTGCCCGTGATGGCTTCGAACTTCGGCTGGCCGTCGTATTTCACATCCAGGTTCGCCGTCTTGCGATCCACCGCGGCCGTCTGCGGAATTGAATTCTCGAGTACCGCTTCTTTCGCTTCGGTCGTGCCGGGCACATTCGCGAGCACATCGGCGAGATCCGATTCGCCCGGAATGCTCGGGAAATCTTTCGGCAGCTGGTCACCCGGGACATACGTCCACGGACCGCCCGAGATCGACTTCGTCGTGTACCAGCGGCCCGCAACCAGCACGTAGTACTGCTGCGAGTCGATATCCATGATGATGTCGTCTTCCGAATTCTTGACGTACAGGAGGTTGGTGCCCTTCACCGGCTCGAACTTCGGTTCACCGTCGGTCTGGATGATCTCGGCAGGTTTCGTGCGCACGATGACGGCGGGAATAGTGGGCTTGCCTTCTTCCTTGAGCGAGTCCGGCGGCGTCGACACCGTCTTCGCGGCCAGATCCTGCACGGATTGCGGCGGTGCGGAGCCCGTCATCGCGCTCCATGGGCCCATCACATCCTGGCCCGAGTACCACGACTCGCGGCCTTTCAGGTACCAGTACTTTGTGGCGCCGTCCTGCACGATGAAGTAGGGCGTGTTGCCCACCACCTTGAGCCCGCCCTCTACGTCTTTGTACTTGGGCTCGCCGTCGATCATGATGAGAACGGTGGGCGTCGTCACGTAGATGATGGCGGGCGGCGCGTTGTTGAGCTTCGCGGACGCCGCCTGCTCCTGCTCCACGTTGGCCAGCTGGGACACCAGCACGTCGTAGGAAAGGGTTCGTCCCCAGTTGGGAATTTCCGCATTGATAACGCTCTTGAGCCAGCCTTCCTGCTCGGGCGTGGCGTTGGGAAATTTCATCTGCGT
The DNA here is from genome assembly GCA_035279765.1 of Candidatus Krumholzibacteriia bacterium. Taxonomy (GTDB): domain Bacteria; phylum Krumholzibacteriota; class Krumholzibacteriia; order WVZY01; family JAKEHA01; genus JAKEHA01. The sequence goes on from DATEHD010000503.1 coordinate 1,601, forward strand.
GACCATGGTCGAGTCGAGCGTCACGATGCGCGCCTGTTTGTCGACGGTGGTGCGCGCGTGGAACCAGACCGCGCCAAACACGGGATCCTTCTTGGGCGCCTTCACCGATACCGCCGCACGCGCCTCCAGGGTGACATCGTTGAACGACTCGATCTGCGGCTGATACACGGTCACGGTGGCGATCGCATTCTGGATCACGCGCGGCCACGTACCGTCGCTCTTTTGCGCGAACGAGCTGCTGGCGGCGAACAGCATGGCGGTGGCGAGGGCGAATGTGACAATCCGTGCAAACGTGCGCATGAAGTTCTCCTCTAGATCAGTGCCTTGAACACAATCGACACGATGTCGCGCAGCGGCATCATGGTGAGCAGGAGCGGCAGCATCGGCCCGACGATGGCGAACAGGAATGACAGCGCCGTGCGGCGATCGACGGCGAATACCCGCATCTCCACCATGCGCTCGAAGGTTCCGCCCAGGTCGGCCATCGACTGGATGTCGCCCGAACCGAGCATCTCCTCCGAGCCGCCGTCGGGGTCCATCCATTTTTTCTCGAAGCGCCACACATAGTCGCTCCCGAAACGCGTGTAACGGCCCCACGCGGTGCGCTTCGTCCGCGCCAGCCGCGGCGTGAAGACGAGCAGCGGCAAGACGCCGAACAAAACACTAAAGGCGGCAATCCCGACGATGGGCCACTTGTAACTCGTGAGCTCGGCGTGGCTATAGATGATGCGGTTCGCGAATGCCGCCGATATCGCACAACCCACCGCAAACGTAATCAACGCAAACACGGACTGATGGAACGTGATGAACCCCAGTCCGCCCATGCGATCCGGATGTGCCCCCGTGAGCTTCAGGTTCATCCGCGACACACGCGCGAGAAACCAGCACCATACGAGGCAACGCCACAGCCAGCGCAGCATCAGGAACACCGAGATCGGCGTTGCGATTCCGAGATACCACCAGCCCGCCGGCGAAAGCCCGACACCGTCCGATGTCACACGCTCGAACCAGTACGAGCTCGACTCGAGGAGCAGACCCTTGACAGCGATCCAAACCATCGTGGCGCTGAGTGAAAGGATGAGAAATTCCGCGAGCCACGAGTTGATCAATGAGCGTCCACGCCTCATGGCGGCCTCGTACGCCGCCGCGTCTTCATCGCCGATCAGGCCGGACTCGAGGAACTGTCCCGTGACCATGCGCGAGCGCACACCGATCGGCCCTTCCGCGAAGATCAGGATGGGCACAATGAGGAGGAAGCGAACGTGCACTGCGATGTCGCGCACGAACGAAATGTCTGCGTTGGGATTGGGCTGCAGCAATGCGATCACCAGGAGCGGCAGCCAGCAGAAGAGCGCCACCGCCACCGCGCGCCGGCCCCAGCGAATCGGATCCATGCTGCCGCGGCCGATCTTCTCCTGCAGAAAATCGATCGGGCCGCTGGGCGACAGCACGAACAGCGCAGTACCGGGCGTGTTTTTCATGCTCAATCCTTTACGCAGCGAAAACCGAGATGATTGCTCGCGGTTCTCACTTCGCCTTTGCCGCGCGTCCCCACCATGTAGCGCGAGCAGTACTCGTCGCTGCACAGGTACGACCCGCCGCGCTGCACGCGCTTGGGCTCGGTGGGCTCGGCCGGATCATTATATGTCGAAGGGCCCTGCGGGTCATGCAGCACGCTGTCCCCGGCGGCGGCATACGCATCCGCGCGGTACCAGTCGGTGGTCCATTCCCACACGTTGCCGGCCACGTCGTAGAGACCGTAACCGTTGGGCGGATATTTTGCCACCGGCGCCACACCCGCGTAGCCGTCGCTGCCCTCGTCGCGGACCGGAAAACGCCCCTGCCAGGTGTTCGCCATCCACTTGCCGTTGGGCCGGAGCGAATCGCCCCATGCGTATAGCTTGCCGCTCAGGCCGCCGCGCGCGGCGAACTCCCACTCCGCCTCGCTGGGAAGGCGACGGCCCGCCCATTGTGCATAGGCTTGCGCGTCTTCGTAGCACACCTGCACCACCGGATAGTCGCCTTTGCCGTCGACATTGCTGTCGGGACCGGCGGGATGGCGCCAGTTTGCCCCCGGCTGGTAGCGCCACCACTGGAGGAAATTGTCGAGCGGCACCGGGTACGCGGTGGGCGTGAACACTGTCGAGCCGGCGACCAGGTTCGCCTCCGGTGCGGTGGGAAATTCTTCTCTGGTGGGCGTGCGCTCCGCGACCGTGACGTAGTGCGTCGCCGCAACGAAGCGCGCGAACTCGTCGTTGGTCACTTCGGTGCGGTCCATCCAGAAGCCGTGCACATGCACGCGGTGAATGGGCATCGCGTCGGCGGTGACGCCGGGATAGCCGCACAATGCTTCCGCGCTGATGTCGGTTCCCATCGAGAATTCACCGCCGGGAATCCACACCATGCCGTCGGGCGCCGGTGTGGGAGCGGGTTTCGTATCGGCGATCGTGGGAAGAAAGTGCGGGCCGTGGTCGGTGTCGATGACGAGCTCCGGCTTCCTGGGCTTGAGCGCAAACACGAGCGCTACAATTCCCGCCACCGCCAGCGCGGCGGCGATCCAGCCCGCGACGCGACGCCGTGATTGCGTCACCGCGATTCTCCTGCGCCGTCCTTCAACCGCCCCGCTCTACTCTTCCGCTGCTTCCGCGGCAGCTTCGGCGTCCTTGATGAGCTTCTGGTCCCCGGCACCCATCGTCGCCGGCTTCACCTCGATCGTGACTTTGGCGATTGTCCCGGTGAAGCGGTTGTTGCCGGGCTGGTAGTCGCTCGACACCATGGTCTCATCGTCACGCCCGACATCGACGCCTTCGTCGGCGGAGAACATGAACGGCTGCGTGCGCGCGATGTGCCCTTCCGCCACCTTTTTGTCGTCCACGTAGAGCACACACTTCCCGCCCGCACCGGGTGTCGCCGCATCGGGCGTGAATTCGTAGCGGACCACATGCTTGCCCGGAGGCGTCGCCGCGACAGCGGCGATATTCGTACGCTCCATTCCAAAGTAGTTGTACTCGTGATGGACCTTCCCGTCCTTGAAGTACAGTGTCCATCCTCCGAAAGCTCCGGCCTGGGCAATGATCACACCGTTGGTGTTGGCATCCGGCAGCTCCACCGGCGCCGTGATCGTGTAGGCACAGTTCTTCACGTTGATGAACGCGTTTTCCATGATACCCAGCATGCCGGGGTACACGGTGAGTGAGGTGCGTCCGTTCAACAGATCGGGACGGCCCGCCATGGCCGGAATCATGCGTTCCGAGCGCCGGTCATCGATCGGCAGCACGTGATTCTTCGCCGCTTCCTGCATGAAGAGGTCCTGCATCTCCTTGAGCTTCGACGGATTCTTCCGGGCCAGGTCATGCGCCTGGCTGAAATCCTTCGACATGTCGTAGAGCTCCCATACGTCGTCCTGGAGCGGACCGGCCTTGGTCAGAACCCACGGGATCGAGTGGCGCGTGCACGCCACCCAGCCGTTGGAATAGATGCCGCGGTTGCCGAACATCTCGAAATACTGCGTGGTGTGCGTCTCCTTCGCGGCGCCGTTGTCGAACGAGTACAGCATCGACGTGCCGTCGAATGGACGCTGCTCGGTGCCGTTGACGCTTTTCGGGAAAGGAAGTCCCGCGGCCTCGAGCACTGTCGGTGCGATGTCTGTCACGTGCGTGAACTGCGAACGCACTTCGCCATGGGATTTGATGCGCGCCGGCCAATGAATCACGACGCCGTTGGTGGTGCCGCCGTAGTGCGACGCGATCTGCTTGGTCCACTGGAACGGCGTGTCGCCCGCCCACGCCCAGCCGATGGCGTAGTGCGGAAAGGTTGTCGGGCCTCCCCACTCGTCGATGTGCGGCAGGTTGGTGGCCGAGGTCTGGATGATGCCGTTGAGCGCCACCATCTCGTTGTAAGCACCCTCGGGTCCGCCTTCGGCGCTGGCACCGTTGTCACCGACGATATAAATGAACAACGTGTTGTCCATGACGCCCATGTCGCTCAGCGCGGACACCAGCCGTCCCACCTGTTCGTCGGTGTGCTCGCAGAAACCGGCGAAGGTTTCCATCTGGCGCTCCTCGAGACGCTTCTGATCCGCCGTCTGTGAATCCCACGACGGGATTTCCTTGGGGCGCTTCGTGAGTTCGGCGGTCCTGGGAACAATTCCCATCTTCTTCTGGCGCGCGAAGGTCTCTTCGCGCAGCTTGTCCCACCCCATGTCGAACTGGCCCTGGTAGCGGTCGATGTATTCCCTGGGCGCATGGTGCGGCGCGTGCAGCGCGCCCGTCGCGAAGTACACAAAGAAGGGCTTGTCGGGGGTCAGCGAGTGCTGTGCCTGCATCCACTGGATGGCCTGGTTCGTCATGTCGACGGTGAAGTGATAACCGGGAGTAGCCGGCACCTCGACGCGAACGGTGCCGTCATAAATGGCGGGCGCCCACTGGTTGGTTTCGCCGCCGATAAAGCCGTAGAACTTGTCGAAGCCCGAATGCGTCGGCCAGCGGTCGTACGGTCCCGACACCGACACTTCCCACGGCGGTGTCTCGTGGTATTTGCCGAAGGCCGCCGTGCTGTAACCGTTCAAACGCATCATCTCGGCCACCGGTGCCACACTGAGCGGACGAATTCCCGTGTTGCCGGGAAACCCCGTCGCCAGCTCCATGATCGCACCAGCGTTATTGACGTGATGATTGCGCCCGGTGAGAAGCGCTGTGCGCGTTGGCGAACACAGCGCGGTGGTGTGGAAGTTGTTGTAGCGCACGCCTTCGGCGGCGAGCCTGTCGAGCGTCGCCATGCGTGCCGGCCCTCCGAACGCACTCGACTGCCCGAAGCCAATGTCATCGAGCAGCACGATGACGACGTTGGGGGCACCCTTGGGCGCCGTCACATTGAAGCGCGCGGGCGCTTTCACGTTGCGCGCATCGAGCTCGGTGAAGGTCTGCGGCGCCGGCTCCGGCACCGGCAGCACGCTTCGATCGATCGTGTCCTGGGCGCGCGATGCGTCCGCAAGCGTGACACAGCACAGTACGGCAGCGATCGATGTGGTCAGGCGGGCAACAAACGACCGCATGGGAGCCTCCCGTTGCAATGGAAAGAGTGAATTGAACGGAGCAACGCGTATCACAGTGGACGCTTCGTGGCCACCGCCAAAACGCGGTCTTAGTCGCGCATCAAGGTGAGGTCGTCGGCCTGGACGCTGGTGCGATTACGAAACACCATCACGAGGATGGCGAGCCCGATGCCGGCTTCGGCCGCCGCGAGTGCCATCACGAAGAAGGCGGCCACGTGGCCGTCGGTCGTGCCGTTGTGGCGTGCAAAGGCGATGAAGGAGAGGTTCACCGCATTGAGCATGAGCTCGATCGACATGAGAATCACGAGCAGGTTGCGGCGGAAGAGCACACCGAACACGCCGATGAAAAAGAGAATGGCGCTCAGGTAGAGATAGTGATGGATGCCGATGGTTTGCATCAGATCACCTTCTTCGCGAGAAGGACAACGCCCACGATCGCGACAAGCAGGATGAGCGAGATCACTTCGAAGGGATAGACGAAGTCGGAGAGCATGGAACGGCCGATGGT
>DATEHD010000504.1:0-2531 GCA_035279765.1 Candidatus Krumholzibacteriia bacterium
GGCTGACCGATGCGCTCGGCTATGACGCGGAGGGCTCGTTCTCGCCCGACGGCCAGTGGATCGTGTTCACGTCCAATCGCGCGGCGTACCCGCTCGACAAGCTTTCCAAGAAGGACCAGGACCGCGCGGTTGTCGATCTCTCGTACTTCTGTGACATCTACATCATGAAGGCCGACGGGACCGGCGTGAAGCGTCTCACCACCGATCCGGGCTACGACGGCGGGCCGTTCTTTACGCCCGACGGTAAACGCATCGTGTGGCGCGAGTTCAGCGAAGACGGCACGGTGGCCGACGTGTACACCATGCTTCCCGACGGGAGCGATCGCCAGCGCATCACCGATTTTGGCGCGATGTCGTGGGCGCCCTACTTCCACCCGAGCGGCGATTACCTCATCTTCACCTCGAACATTCTTGGCTTCGACAACTTCGAGCTCTACATCGTCGACAAGGACGGCAAGAAAGAGCCCGTGCGCGTCACCAGCACGGATGGCTTCGACGGGCTTCCTGTTTTCTCGCCCGATGGCAAGAGACTGGCGTGGACATCGAACCGTTCGAGCGACAAGAAATCGCAGATCTTCATCGGCGACTGGAACGACGTAGCGGCGCGCAAAGCGCTCACGAACGCGTTTTCGCGCATTCCGCATACCAACGTCGATTACCCCACGGGCGTCAAGTACCGCGCGCCGCTCAAGCGCAACATGAAGACACACGTCTCGTTCTCGCCTGAGATTCGTGCCGAGGACCTCAAGAACGACGTCTATTATCTCGCCTCCGACGAGCTCGAGGGACGCTTCACCGGTTCGGCGGGCGAACAGCTGGCGTCGCAGTACATCGCGAAGCGCTTCCAGGAAGCCGGCCTCAAGCCCCTCGGCGAAAAGGAATTCTTCCAGCCCTTCCCGTTCACGTCCGGTGTCAAAGTCGTGAAGGATGAAAACACGATGCACGCGACGTTTTCTCGAGAAGGACATGACGTCAGCGTAGGTCAGAGCTTTCGCGTCGACACCGACTTTCGTCCATTGTCGTTCAGCGAAAACACCACGGCGAGCGGACAAATTGCGTTCGTCGGATATGGCCTCAAGACGCCTGACAACGGCCAGGACGCGTACGATTCGTACGGCGACTTCGACGTGAAGGACAAGATCGTGTTGGTGTTGGCGTACGTGCCGGAAGGTGTGAGCGTCGACCGTCGCATGCACCTCAACATGTACAGCGGCATTCGCTATAAGGCAACGATCGCGCGAGAGCACGGTGCGAAAGCGTTGATGGTAGTCACCGGGCCGACGTCACCCAGCGCGGGCAAATTGATGCCACTCGGCTTCGATCAGTCACTCTCGGGTTCGGGGATTCCCGTCGTGTCGATTAGCGGTGAAGTAGCTGATAGGCTCTTCGGGTTCTATGGCAAGACACTCAAGGAAGTGCAGGAGCAACTCGACGTCGAGAATCCGCACGTCGAGGGTGCGTTCGATTTGCCAGGAGTCACGGCGACCATAACAACCAAGATCGAGCGCGAGCAGGGCACCGGTCGCAACGTCATTGCGTACCTGCCGGCGAACAACGACTCGCCGACAACGCCCGTGCTTGTCGTGGGCGCTCACTATGATCACCTCGGGCGTGGCGATTCCAACTCCCTCGCTCGCAAGGGCGAGGAGCACCAGATTCACAACGGCGCCGATGACAACGCGTCCGGAACCTCCACCGTGCTCGAGCTGGCGCAGGCGCTCGCGCACGAGCGCGACGAACATCCGGAACAATTCCCGTACGGCATCGTCTTCGCCACCTGGTCGGGCGAAGAGATCGGCATCATCGGCTCGAGCTACTTTGTCGATCATCCCACGGTGACGAAAGATCGCATCGTGGCGTATCTCAATTTCGACATGGTGGGGCGTCTCAAGGACAACACGCTCATCATGCAGGGTACCGGTTCGTCCGACGTGTGGAAGCAGCTGATCGAGAAAGGCAACATCGCGGCCGGCTTCAACATCAAGACTGACGACGACCCCTATCTTCCCACCGACGTCACCGCGTTCTATCCCAAGGGCGTTCCTGTCATCGCATTCTTCACCGGCAGCCACGAGGATTACCACCGCCCCACCGATGATGCCGACAAGCTCGACTACAACGGCATGGAGCGTATCGCGAAATTCGCGAACGGAATGATCATGAACCTCGAGCAGCGCACCGAGAAGCCGGCGTACCTGCAAGTGGCGCAGTCGAAGGACGCGGCCGGCTCGCGCGCCAACATGCGTGTGGCGCTGGGAACCATTCCGGATTACTCGGGCGGCGATATCGAAGGCGTCAAACTCTCGGGCGTGCGCGCGGGCGGTCCCGCCGACAAGGCCGGCGTGCAGAGCGGTGATATCATCGTCGAGCTGGGCGGAAGACCGATCAAGAACATCTACGACTATACCTATACAATGGACGCTCTGAAGATCGGCGAGGCGGTGCCGCTCGTGGTCCTGCGGGGCGGGCAACGCGTCACATTGACAATCACGCCGGCAGCCCGGCAATAATCGGGAGGGAGAAAATGAAAC
>DATEHD010000505.1:0-6613 GCA_035279765.1 Candidatus Krumholzibacteriia bacterium
CCACATCTGCGTGCCTGGGATTGTTTTCGAGAGTGATGAGTCGTCCGCCGGCTGGCAATGCCCTCGCGAGCCAAGTGGTGCTGTAGCCACCGAGCGTGCCGATCTCCAGGATGCGTTGTGCGCTCCGCGCGCGAGCGAGAAGCTGAAGAAATTTACCTTGGTTAGGCGCGACATTGATGGACGGCAGTCCCGCTTCGGCACACGTGCGAAGCGCATGTTGTAGCGCGTCGTCCGAATGTACGAGAGTATCGTCGATATAGCGATCGACATCAGTCCACAGTTCTGTGTCATGCGATGTCATATGATTGTCGAGTGGTCGAGAACTAGTGGATCACCTCTGAGCCGTTCATCTTGTAGACCACGCCCTCTTTCATTACGAACTTCACATCCTGCAGCAGCTTGATGTCCGTCAGCGGGTCGCCGGCGACCGCGACCAGATCCGCGATCTTGCCGCGCTCGACCGTGCCCAGGTCCTTCTCCTGTCGCAGCAACTTGGCACCCGCGATCGTGCCCGCCTGGATCGCTTCCATCGGCGGCATGCCGTAGTTCACCATCAGCTCGAACTCTTTCGCGTTCTTGCCGTGTTCCGAAACGCCGGTATCCGTTCCCATCGCGATCGACACGCCCGCCTTGTAGGCCGCGCGAAACGTGTGTTCGATCTGCGCACCCACACGCAGCGCTTTCGGTCGCACGATCTCGGGCAGCGCGCCGGGTTGGTTGGCCATGTCGACCACCGTCCTGCCCGCCAGCAGCGTCGGAACGTACACTGTGCCTTTCTTCTTCATCATCGACATGATTTCGGGCGTCATATAGGTGCCGTGCTCGATCGACGTCACGCCGGCCTCGACGGCGCGCCGGATGCCTTCGGCGCCGTGCGCGTGCGCGGCGACCGTGAAGCCGTAGTCTTTCGCCGTCTCCACGATGGCTTTCAGCTCTTCCATCGTGAACTGCGCGTTGTCGGCGCTGCCTTCGATCGACAGAACGCCCGCCGTCGCGGTGATCTTGATGAGGTCGGCGCCTTCCTTGTAACGCTGGCGCACCGCCTTGCGCGCTTCGTCGGCGCCGTTGATCACGCCGTCCTTCGGGCCCGGATCGCCCATGAGCGCCTGGCACCAACCATCGGTGGGATCGGCGTGGCCGCCCGTGGTCGCGATCACTTTGCCCGCCGTGTAGATGCGCGGCCCCACAATGTATCCCTCGTTGATTGCTTTCTTGAGCGACACCGTCGTCATGCCGTCGTCACCGACATTGCGCACCGTGGTGAATCCCGCGAGCAGCGTGCGCTTCGCGTACGCGGTCGCGCGCATGGCGACATCGCTGGGGTTGAGCGTGAACTCCTCGAGCTGCGACCTGGGCGAGAGCTGCGAGCTCAGGTGCACGTGCATGTCCATGAGCCCGGGCAGCACGGTCTGGTTGGAGAGGTCGATCACCTCGTCCCCGGGATCCGGCAGTACGACACCGTCCACGACGCTCGTGAAGCGGCCCTTCTCGATAATAATGGAAACGTTGGGGCGCTCGGTTTTCGTCACCCCGTCGATCAGGTGGCCACAGCGAACAATGGTGCGAGCATGCGAAGCAGCGGGGAGTACAGCGAGAAGCGAGAGAGCGACAAGTAGACGACGCATCGATGACGACCTCCGGCAATATGGGTGCGCGAGTATACGGCGCGTGCCCGGGGCTGGCAAGGCGCGCGCGTTGTGCTAGAGTTCGCTCATGCTGCACTACGAAGTGACCATCCGGGTTTCCGAGGATTTGCGCGGTGCGTGGGAAGCATATATTCCCGGCCACGTCGCGGACATATTCGCCACCGGTTGTTTCCAGAGCGCCGTCATCTGGCGTTCGGACGACGGCGCGTACCAGTGCTGCTACACGGCGGCGACGCGCGCCGATCTCGACCGCTACCTGTCCGAGTTTGCGCCCGCCATGCGCGCGGATACCGCGACAAAATTTCCGGGCGTGCAGATCGGGCGGGCGGTGTGGTCGGAGTGGAAGCGCCTGGGCTGACCTCCCATGCTCGCGTTTCTCAAGAAACGACGGTGGGAGCGTTTGCGGGCGCAGCCGTTTCCTCCCGAATTCGTTCCCATTTTGATGTCCAATGTGCCTGTCTACAGGCGTCTGCCGGATGACCTGCGCACCCAGCTGCACGAGCATATCAACGTGCTGCTCGCCGAGAAGCACTACGAAGGATGCAACGGGTTCGAAATGACCGATGAGGCACGCGTCACCATCGCGGGCGAAGCGGCCCTGCTGGTTCTCAATCGCGAGACGAAGTATTACCCGGACCTGCTCACCATTCTCGTGTACCCGGATGTCTTCTACGCCGACGTCGAGGACAACGAAGGCCACATCGTGAACGAGTACAAGGAAGACCGGTCCGGTGAGTCGTGGGACATGGGCGTCATCATCCTGTCGTGGGAGGATGCTGTGAAGCACGCGTCGACGGGACGTGGCGGATACAACGTCGTCCTGCACGAGTTCGCGCACCAGCTCGACATGGAGAACGGCGCCATGGACGGCATTCCGAAGCTGCCCGGTGGTGCGGAGCGCGAGGCGTGGCGGGACGCCTTCACCGAGGCGTTTGAGGCGCTGCGAGGCGGAGGACGCCGCAGCGTCGTGGATGAATACGGCGCGGAAGATCCCTCCGAGTTCTTTGCCGTGGTGACGGAGAGCTTCTTCGAGCGGTCGATCGCGCTCCAGCGCGAGCAACCTGCACTTTACAACGTACTCGCGCGCTACTACTGTGTCGATCCGGCCACCTGGAGTGCTCCCGCGGCGGTTACCCGCGATGCGCTCCCGCGCGCCGGGCACCGCGCCCGCAGGCCGCAGCGCAAACAAACATGAAAACACTCTCCGGAAATTTCCTGCTCACGTTGATCTGCGTGGTCGTCCTGCTGGTGGCCGCGGAGTTCGTCCTGCGCATCGGCTATACGCCTCCCGCGCGCACGCTGGCACCCAACGTCAAGTCGCGCACCACGACCTCCGAGTACGACGTGACCATCGAGACCAATGCGCAGGGCTTCCGCGATTCCGGCGCCCACCCGTTTTTTGGCGGGCGCGTCGCGGTGATCGGCGACAGCTTTGTGTTCGGTTCGGGCGTGGTGGAGGGCGATGTCTTCACCTCGCGCCTGTCGTCATCCGACCGTCCCTTCAACGTATGGAACTACGGCGTGCCGGGCACGGGGCCGTTCAACGCGCTCTACCTGTGGCGTGATTACGTGCGGCAACTGCGCCCGCAGGTCGTCGTGGTCACCGTGTACGCCGGCAACGACGCCAGTGATGCACTGCGCGAGAAAAGCGAGGCCAAGCCGCGCTCCGTGATTCTCGCGCGCGCGAAGATCCTCTGGCACCGCATGCGGTCGTCGTCACACACGAGCCAGCGCGCGCCGTCACGCGTGGCGGGTGCTCACGGCTGGAACGCCTTCGGCCTCGACAATCCGGCCACCACCGATGCGCTTCTCACCGCGGCCCAGAAACGCGGCGTCTCCGCCGATTCAGTGCGGGCGCGACTGGCGCAAATTCCGGATTCGCTGGTGCAGGATGCGCTCGCGTTTCGTTCCAACCCGTTCAATGTCGCCGAAGCCGTGCTCGACCCGGACGGGCTCCGTCACAATCTTCTGCTGGATACGCCCGAGATGAAGCAGGGCTTTGCGGCCATGGAGTCCGCGCTCACGCGGCTGCATCGCGAAGTGGAGGCGGCGCATTCGCAGCTCTTGCTGGTATGCATCCCGGCCGCTGTGCAGGTTGATTCGACTTACTGGTGGCCGGCGAAGCTGGGCGTGAGGCTGGACAAGCGTGTCACCCGGGACACGGTGTTTCAGCATGAGCTCGCAGAATTTGCGCGCAAGGAGAAGATCGAGCTTGTGGATCTCTTGCCCGCGATGCGCAAGCGTCCGTCCGCGCGCCTGTACTACGCCGAGGACGGCCACTGGACCGGCGCCGGACACGACGTCGCCGCCAACGTGATCGGCGAAAAGCTGCACGACATGCTTCCGCCCGTCAACTGGACCGAGTAGTTATTTTGTCGCGGGAAGTTTCTGCGTCCAGTTGAGGACGACCGTAAGCGGCGCCTTGTTGCCTTCGTCCAGAGTCTGCAGCAGCAGGAGCTTCTGTTCGTCGCGAGTGACGTCGAAGTCCTGCAGATCACTCACGTTGAAAAGCGTTTCTTCGTTTCCCACCGTGATCGTCGAATCCTGCTCGCTGACCTCCGTCCGCATCATGGAACGCTCGTTGTAGTAGTAGATGTGTTTGCCCACCCAGCGCGGCGCAAACCCGCCGCTTGAGGACACCTGCCATTTGCGGCCGGAGCCGTGGAAGGGAACCACGTACGTGTCGCGCGCTCCGGAATCGTTGGAGTCGAAAGCAAGCCATCGGCCGCTGGGCGAGAAACAGCAGCCGAATCCGGTCGCCACGTTCAAAATCTTGAACGGCTCGCCGCTGCCGGCCGGAATAGCCTGAATCGTCCAGCCGCCGCCGCTGATGAGCTGCGCCGAGATCACGTACTTGCCATCCGGTGACCATCCGGCCGCGAAATTGTCGCCGTGTCCCGCGTAGAACAATTCCTCTGGCTTCGAACCGCCGAGGCTCTTCGCGTACAGCTCGACGTGGCCGCGCCGCGTCGACGAGAACACGATGCGGCTTCCATCCGGCGACCACACCGGATTGTTGTCGGCGGCGGGGTCGGTCGTGAATCGCGTGCGAAGGTTTCGCTTCACGTCGTATATCCACACGTCGGGCGTGCCCACACGAGGATCAAATATGGACAGGGTGACCTGGCTGCCGTCGGGCGAGATGCGGACGGGATCGTCGTGCTGCGCGGTGTCGCCGAGGGGGCCGATCTTCTGGCCCTTCATGTCCACCCATGTCAGCTGGTTGCCTTCCACGGCCGTACCGGCCTGGTAGATGAGATTTCCGCTCGAGGACACATCGAAGAGCGACCACGATGCTCCGGTAATTGCGCGCATATGAGTGGCCAGCGGCACGGGTTCACCGGAAAGCTGGAACGTCGACGGGTTGAACACCTGCGCCACCAGGAATCCATTGCGTGTAAAGAGCAGGCGACCGTTCGAATACGCCGCGTTGGATTCCGTGGGCATGATCTCGCGCACATCTTTGCCATCGGTGGACGCGACCTTGAGCTTGATGCCCACATCGCTGGTGCTGCCGCTGCGCACCGAAACCGCACGGGCCAGGTACAGAAAGTGTTTCTGGTCTGGAAGCATGCGGGGGAAACGATGCGACACTTCGCCGCGCGATGAATCCGCTACCGTCACGGCCGTAGCCGTGCCGCCACTTGATGCAACCTTGAAGATGCCTGACGCATAGTTGGGAGCAAAATAGATCGTGCCGTCGTCCGCCCAGGTGCCGCCCTTGCCCAGTGCGGCGTCGCAGACCGATGTGACAGGTCCGCCGCTCGCGTCCACACGCTTGAGTTTTCCGCCTGCGAAGAACGCGACCTTCTGGTTGTCGGGAGACCAGAACGGATACGCAGCGCCATCGGTTCCCGGCAGCTCAACGGCTTCATCCTGATCCAGAGACCGGACATAAAGCGTCGCACTGCCCCCCGAGCTGATGCCGAATACGACGCGCCGCCCGTCGGGCGAAATAGCCGGCGGCGCCGGGTTTTGTCCGCGCAGCGCCAGCGAGCTGTTGGGCGGCAGCGTAAGGGACAGCTGCGTGAGCGGCTGCGCGTTGGTTGTCGGCGCCACGCCGCGCTCGGAAATGACAATCGAGGTGATCGCCGCCATGACAGCGAGTGCTGCAATCGACCACGGCAACCACGCGCGTCTGCTTGCCGCCGGAGCCGCTGCGCTTGCCGCCGCGTTTCCCGGCTCGTCGATCTCGACGCCACGCTCCACCGCTTCGATCACGATGCGCGCTTCGCCGATGTCACGCAGTCTCTGCCGCGGATCTTTCTCGAGGCAGCGTTTCAGCAACTTCACAATGGCGCGCGGTGTGTCTTGGGGAAGCAACGACCACTCCGGCTCCGCGCGCAACACTGCCGCGAGCGTGTCGCTCACGGTTTCGCCGGAAAACGCCTGCCGGCCGGTGAGCATTTCAAAGAACAGACAACCGAACGCGAAAATGTCGGCGCGCCTGTCGACGCGCTTGCCGCGCGCCTGCTCGGGGCTCATGTACGCCGCGGTGCCGAGGATCACGCCCGCCATGGTGGGCGAGCTGCCGAGCAGGGTGGGAGAATGTGAGAGATTGGAATTCGACGCGTCGGTCTCGATCGCTTTCGCGAGTCCGAAATCGAGCACCTTCACCACGCCGCCCGGTGTCACCACCACGTTGGCGGGTTTCAGATCGCGGTGCACAATGCCCTGGTCGTGCGCGGATTCGATGGCGTCGGCCACCTGGCGCGCAATCGGGAGTGCTTCCTTGACGGGAATCGGCCCGCTCGCGAGGCGCGTGGCAAGGTCATCGCCTTCCACAAGCTCGAGCACCAGCACGCGCTGGGCGCCTTCGCCCTCGATGCCGTGAATGGTGGCGATGTGCGGATGGTTGAGCGACGCGAGCAAGCGCGCTTCGCGCTGGAAGCGCGCGAGGCGTTCCGCATCGCTGGCAAATCCCTCCGGGAGCACCTTCAGGGCGACATCGCGGCCCAGCTTGGAAT
>DATEHD010000506.1:0-2389 GCA_035279765.1 Candidatus Krumholzibacteriia bacterium
GGCCTGGCGATCCTCGCGGTGATGGCCTTTCACTTCACGCTGCGCGTGCCCGATGCGACGCCGGGCGATCGCCTTATCCATCGGGTGTTAGGCGCGGGGTGGGCGGGCGTCGATCTGTTCTTCGTGTTGTCGGGTCTGTTGATCACGACCCTCCTCCTCGACGCGAAGGACGCACCCCACTACTTCCGTACGTTTTACGGGCGCCGAGCGCTGCGCATTTTTCCGCTGTACTACGGATTTTTGGCGGCGTACTTCCTGTTGGTCGTGCATCGGGGCACGACGGGCGACGACCACTACTTGTGGCACGAGCAGGGGTGGTGGTGGAGCTACCTCGACAACTGGTGGCTGGCGTTCGTGCGCCGCACCGAGCCGCCTAACTATTTCTGGACCGGACCGTTCTGGTCGCTGGCCGTCGAAGAGCAGTTCTATCTGGTGTGGCCGGCGCTGGTGCTGCTACTCACCAGGCGCCGGCTGACCGTAGTATGTGCGGCGATTCATCGTCGGCGCGCCGCTCTTCCGCCTGGCTCTGCGTGCGCATCAGGCGCCGCTCATCGCGCCCTACGCGCTGACGCCGGCGCGGCTGGATTCGCTGGCCGTTGGCGCGCTGCTCGCCGTGTTCCTGAGTGACCAGCGGACCGAGAAGTGGGCGGCGCGGATCGCGATGCTGGCCGGCGTCGCTGCCGCCGCGATCACAGTGACGGTGTTCCATCGGCACGGCGGACTATGGACGTACGGCGGCTGGGAAGAAGGGCCGGGATATACGGTGATGGCGATCGGGTGGGGCGGTCTCGTGGCCGCCGGGGCCACCGCGGCCCGGGGCACGGTCGCGGCCCGCGCGTTAGGCGCGCGCTGGCTCCGTGCGTTAGGCAAGTACAGCTACGCGATCTACGTGTTCCACGTGCCGATCTGGGCCCACGTGCAGCCGTTGGTGTTCCCCGGCGACCGGGTGCCCACCGTGTGGGGGTCGCACATCGTCCCCTCGCTCGGGCTGGCCGCGCTGTGCGGACTGCTCGCATTCGCTGCCGCATTCGCGAGCTGGCATCTCTACGAGAAGCGATTCCTCGCGCTCAAGCGGTACTTCGCCTACGAAGATTCGGTCGGCGGCGCGCGGCGCGCACCGGCGATGGAACCCGCCGCCGCGCGTGTCCCCTCGCCGGCCGACATGGGCGCAGCGTTAGGCGCACTGGCCATGGAGCCGCGCGACGAGATCCGGTGAGCGAGGCGGGCAGGGCAGGCGCGATATTGACGTCCGCATGCGTGGGTCGTATGATGATGAAGGGACAATCGACGCTCGGCGATGGAGTTCGCCGCCAACCGCCGGATTCTCCGGCTGATGACTCCTACGGTACGCCTACGCAGGAGTCTTTTTGTGCCCAGGCACCTCGTATCCGCGCCCGGCGCGCCATTCGTACACCATTTCCGCGTGCCCAATGTAGTCCGTTGGGCATGGACGACATCCCTATGATTTGGTTCGTCGCGATCGGCGGCGCCGTGGGTAGCGTCGCGCGCTTCCTGGTTGCCGTGGTGATTCAGCGCTGGAGCGCGAGCACGTTCCCGGCCGGCACGTTGGTCATCAACATCACCGGCTCGTTCCTGCTCGGCTTCCTCATGCGCTATGCACTCGGGACGTCGAGCGTCACGCCCGAAGTTCGTGCGTTGCTCACGACCGGGTTCTGCGGCGGGTATACGACCTTCTCGACGTTCAGCTACGACTCGATCATGCTGATGGAGTCGGGGCAATACGGGCGCGCCGGTCTCTATGTCACGTTGAGCGTCGGCGCATCGCTCTTGGCCACGGTAGCCGGGATCGCGACGGCGCACGCGCTGTTGGCGTTCCGGGCGCGTGCCTAACCGGGGCGCGTCGGTGCGCTCCCCCATCGTGCGCCGAGTCCACCTCCTTCGCTCAGGACGACAGGATCAAGGCGGAAACAATGGATCACAGCGGATAAGAAACCGGCAAGCGAAATGCGTTGAGCAGAAAATCCAGAGCAGCTTTCGCCCTTTTTCTATTTGGCTTCTTCAGGGATTGCCGGGAAAGGCGACGCGGCCTTTTTCTTAAAGGGTCTTCGGGGAATTTCGGGATTCGGCGCGACAATCGGCGGGATCGCTGCGCGTGCGTGAGTAACGGCGAGAGCCGAGTGCCTACGACATTGCGCGCGGACAACGGCGAACACTGCCGGATCGAATCGATGGATCCGAGGCCTGGCACGCGCATCGGTCGTGACCATCTTGCCGTTTTGTTTTTCAAAGACAACAACGCTCATCTCGCCACGAGCAGCCGCGCGCAGTTCCGCGCAGCCGAGCGATCCTTCAGTTTCCTTTTCGTTATCCCTGTGACAGAGCGAGGAAGCCCTCCACGGGCGCCATCGTGAGCCCTCATGTCGCGCTT
>DATEHD010000507.1:0-2188 GCA_035279765.1 Candidatus Krumholzibacteriia bacterium
GAGCGCGACATCGAACAGAAAGGCCCAGAAGAAGAAGGCCGCCAGCAGTCGCAGGCGGCCGCGAGCCTGCTCGAACAGGTCGGCGGGAAACGCGGAGACGCGCTGGCCGGTGGAGGGGGCCGGGCGCACCATCGTCACCATCTCGCGGGTGGCGTCCTCGGTCGCGACCGAGCGGCTTTGCTTGCGGATGACGGGCATGGTTCGGTGGCCCGGATGGGGCCGGGAGGCGCTTATCTTATCCCACGCCAGGGGGCGCCGGGTCCAGCATCGACCGCCGCGCCAAAAACAGCCACCCGGCCGGGAGGTTCATGGAAGTGGCACCGTCTTGACGGTGGGGGGTGGCGGGTGTAACGTCTCGGCCTTCATCCTCCGCGCCCGCCACGTCGCGGGCGTTTTTGTATTTGAGAGAAATCAGGCATGGACGCCCCGAAACAACCTCCCGTACCCGAGCCACCGCTAGACGAACAGAACCGGCCCGGGCTCCGATCGCGCCTGCGCAAGGTGCTGGTCGGGCCTCCGCGCGATCTCAAGGACCGTAGCGTCTACCAACACATCTCGCTGATTGCCTTCCTGGCCTGGGTGGGCCTCGGCGCCGACGGGTTGTCGTCGTCATCGTACGGTCCGGAAGAAGCCTTCCGCACGCTGGGCGAACACACGTACCTGGCCCTCGGCCTCGCCTTTCTCACGGCGTTCACGGTGCTCATCATCTCGGCCGCGTACAGCCGTATCATCGAGCGCTTCCCGCACGGTGGCGGCGGTTACATGGTGGCCACCACGCTGCTCGGCGCGCGCGCCGGCGTCATCACGGGCGGCGCGCTGCTCGTGGACTATGTCCTCACGATCACAATCTCCATTGCCGCGGCGGGTGACGCGATCTTCAGCCTGCTTCCCATCGAATGGCAGTTCCTCAAGGTGCCGACGGAGATCGGGTTCCTGGTGATGCTGACCCTTCTCAACATGCGCGGCGTTCGCGAAACGGTGCTCTCGGTCACGCCCATCTTTCTCGTGTTCGTGATTTCGCACCTGGTGTTGATCGTCGGCGCCATCTTCAATCACGTCGACCAGCTGCCCGAGACCGCGCGTCACTTGAACGCCGGATTCCACGCGGGCAAGTTGAGCCTGGGATGGGGCGGCATGCTGCTGCTGTTCGTGCACGCGTACTCGCTCGGTGGCGGTACGTACACGGGTATCGAAGCGGTGTCGAACGGTCTCGCCATCATGCGCGAGCCGCGCGTGCAGACGGGCAAGCGCACCATGCTGTACATGGCGGTTTCGTTGGCATTCACCGCCGGCGGCCTCATCATCTGTTATCTCCTGTGGAACATTCAGCACCAGAGCGGCCGCACCATGAACGCGGTGCTCGCGCGTTCGTTCGCCGGCGACTCGCTTTTGGGCGATATTTTCGTGATTGCGACGCTGGTGTCCGAAGGCGCCATCCTGGTGGTGGCGGCGCAGGCGGGATTCGTGGGCGGCCCCCGCGTGCTGGCCAACATGGCACTCGACTCGTGGATGCCGCACCGGCTGGCGGCGTTGTCGGACCGGCTCTCTTCCGAGAACGGCATTGTGCTGATGGGGCTCGCGTCACTGGGAGCGCTGCTCTACACGCGCGGCAGCGTCTCGCACATCGTGGTCATGTACTCGATCAACGTGTTCGTCACGTTCTCGCTCTCGATGCTGGCGATGTTGCTGTACTCGATGCGATCGCAGGGCAAGACCGACGTCCGCAAGATCAGCGTGCTCTTCCTGGTTGGTTTTCTGCTCTGCGCCACGATTCTCGTGGTGACCACCATCGAGAAGTTTTCGTCGGGCGGTTGGGTGACGTTGTTGGTGACGGGTGCTGTGATCGTGCTGTGCTTCAACATTCGACGTCACTACGACAAGGTGTCCGGCAAAGTGAGCCGTCTCTATGCATCGCTCATGGAATTTCCGCCCTCGCCGGAAGCGGGGCGCCGCCCGGTCGAACCGAAGCCCCAGGAGCCGGTGGCGGCGGTGCTGGTTGGCGAATACGGCGGCGTCGGGCTGCACACGGCCATGACAGCCATGTCGAAATTCCCGCGCCACTTCGACGGAGTAGTGTTTGTCTCGGTGGGTGTTGTCGACTCGAAGGAGTTCAAAGGCGAGGGCACTGTCGAGGCGCTGCGCGAGCACGTCGAAGACGATTTGAAGAAGTACGTCGCGTTCGCGCGCA
>DATEHD010000508.1:0-7306 GCA_035279765.1 Candidatus Krumholzibacteriia bacterium
TGCACGCAAACCGGAGATCAGAATTTTCCCGCGACCTGCCCCGACGGCGCCGGCGGAGCATTCGTCACCTGGTACGACTTTCGAAGCGGGACGCACCCCGACATCTACGCGCAGCGGCTGAACGCGGCAGGCGTTCCCCAGTGGACCTCCGGGGGCGTGGCCGTGTGCGTCGCGACGGACGATCAGTTCCTCCCATCGGTCATTGCCGACGGCGCCGGTGGCGCCATCATCGCGTGGCACGACGGCCGCACCGGTGGCGTCAACAACGCCGACATCTACGCGCAGAAGCTCAACGCGGCCGGTGTCGCGCAGTGGACCGCCGACGGAGTTCTCATTTCCAGCGGCGCGCGCAACCAGTTCAATCCCAAACTCGCATCCGATGGCGCGGGCGGCGCCATCATCACGTGGTACGACTACCGGAACAATTTCTCGACACCGGACATCTACGCGCAACGCGTGAACTCGGCGGGTGTTGTGCAGTGGCTCGCCGACGGCATCGAAATCGCGGTCCAACCGGGGACGCAGATCGGTCCGCGCATTGTTCCCGATGGCGCGGGTGGTGCGGTGATCGTGTGGCTCGACTTCCGAAGCCTCACCCACTACGACGTCTACGCGCAGCGCGTGAACTCCGCCGGTGCCGTGCAGTGGGGCGCCAACGGGACCGCGATCAGCACGGCGACCGGGCTCAAGTTCTACCTGGAGTTGATCTCAGACGGAAGCGGGGGAGCTATCGCGACGTGGCAGGACCAGCGCAGTGGCTCGGCGGATATCTACGCGCAGCGTGTGTCCTCCGCCGGCGTCGCACTATGGGCCGGCGACACCGCCGTCTGCACCGACGCAAGCCACCAGGACTACCCGTCGATCGCCACCGACGGCGCGCACGGCGCGGTCATTGCGTGGGAAGACGGGCGCGTTTCGGGATCGGAAATCTACGCGCAACGCATCAACGCCACCGGCGTCGTCCAGTGGACGCTCAACGGTGTCGCAGTGTGTGCGGCGAGCGGCGCGCAGGATCGCACGGGCACCGCATCCGACGGCGCGGGCGGAGCGATTATCGTGTGGCAGGACCGCCGCAGTGGTGACTACGACCTCTACGCACAGCGCATCAACGCGGCCGGCGTCACGCAGTGGACGGCCAACGGTATCGTTGTCACCACGGCGAGCGGCGAGCAGCGCTTCCCCGTGGCCGTCTCAGACGGCTCCGGCGGCGCGTTCCTCGCGTGGCAGGACGCGCGCAACGCCGATCTGGACATCTACGCGCAGCGCCTGAACGGCAGCGGATCCATGCCCACGGCAGTCGGCGACACGCCGTCTCTCGCTCACGTGACGATATCGCCCAATGTTCCCAACCCGTTCTCCAACCAGACCGCCTTCGACATCGGACTCCCGCAGGATGCGAACGCCGAGATCGGCGTGTACGACGCAACAGGGCGGCTCGTGCGTCGGATGGACGTCGCCGGTTCGCGACGAATGACGTTCGACGGACGCGACAACAACGGCAGGCTACTACCGAGCGGCGTCTACTTCCTCCGAATGCGCGCCGAAGGTGAAACCGCCATACGGAAGCTGGTGATCGCCCGGTAGCAGATTCATGGCTCACGCCACCAACTTTTCCCGCCTTCCCTTGTAATTGCGCGTGATGGTCCCACGTGACCCACGCGAGAGCCCCCGCTTCCCTGGTCTCCGCGCCGGGTCCTCGCTCACCCCGGCCCCGGAGGCCACAGCATGCGTCCACGCCTGTCGTTTGCACTACTTCTCATTCTCATTTGCCCCGTCATGGCTCATGCGCAGTGGGTCCAGGACGGGACGCCGGTATGCACGGCTGTTGCCTTTCAGAGCGGCGGAGGTGCCACCACGGACGGCGCGGGCGGCACGATCATCGCCTGGGAAGATTATCGCAGCGGCACCAATTACGACGTCTATGCACAACGCATTGACGCAATGGGCAACGTGAAATGGACGACCGACGGCGTCGTGGTCACCAACGCGATCAACCATCAGTCGCACGTCGTCATCGCGTCGGACGGTGCCGGCGGCGCCATCATCGCGTGGCAAGACTATCGCAGCGGTTCTTCCTATGATATTTACGCACAGCGCGTCAATGCGACCGGCATCGCGCAATGGGCACCCGGCGGAGTGGCGATCAGCACCGCAACCTTTGACCAGTACTTTCCCACCATGACAAGCGATGGAGCCGGCGGTGCCATTTTGGAGTGGACCGATTACCGGAGTGGGGCCGGTGTCGGTGATATTTACGCGCAGCGCGTCAACGGGGCCGGCGTCGTGCAGTGGACCGCGAACGGCGTCGCCGTGTGCACGGCGTCCAACGACCAAGCCGCCGGCCTGATCGCGCCCGACGGCGCATCGGGTGCAATCGTGGCATGGGAGGATCTGCGTGGCGGGTCGTCCACCGATATCTACGCGCAACGGATCAACAGCGCAGGAGTGACTCAATGGACAGCCAATGGAGTTTCAGTATGCGGCGCCGCCAATACTCAGAGCGCGATTACGATAGCCTCCGACGGCGGTGGCGGCGCGGCGATTGCCTGGCAAGATTACCGCAGCGGCACACAATTTGACATCTACGCACAGCGCGTGAACTCCACCGGAACGTCATTGTGGGGAGCGGATGGTGTGGCGGTGTGCACCGAGGGCTCGAACCAGTACTACCCGTCGCTGGCGTGGGACAATACGACCGGCGCGATCCTCGCGTGGGGCGATTTTCGAAGCGGAACGGGTGACATCTACGCCGACCGAATCACTCCGGGAGGTAATCTGGTGTGGACTGCCAACGGTGTCCCGGTGTGCACGAACGTGCAATGGCAGAACAATGCAAAGGTGATACCCGACGGATCCGGGGGTGCGGTCATCGCGTGGGGAGATCAGCGGGCCAGTAGCGCACAGGACATCTATGCGCAACGTGTCGATCAGAATGGCTTTCCCAGGTGGGCGTCGGACGGCGTCGCCGTCTCAACAGCATCGGGCGCGCAGAACACACCGGTTACCATGCTCACGGACGGGAGCGGAGGGGCTGTGCTTACATGGTCTGACCTCCGGGACGGCACGTACACAGACATCTACACCCAGCATATCGACGGCCGCTACGGATACTGGGGCCGGCCCGACCCGGTCCTGGCCGCCGTGAAGGACGTTCCCGCCGACAACGGGGGCAAGGTGCGCGTCGAATGGACCGCGAGTCAGCGCGATCAGATCAATCAACAGGCCATCTCGCACTACACCATCTGGCGCGCGATCGATCAATCTGCGTACGCGACGGCACTGGCCGCCGGCGTTCCGGAGCTGAAGCTTGGTGATCCCGCCTCGAAGTTCACCGGCAAAGCGATTCGACACGAGAAGGCGCAGGCCACGGACTACTACTGGGAACTGATCGGCGAGCAGAATGCGTTCTATCGCGCGGCGTACTCGTTCACCGCGTCCACGAGCTTCGATTCGACCGCGGCCAATCCGGCGACACATCGCTTCCAGATTCTTGCGCACTCCAACAACAGCGATCTCGTCAACTGGCCGTCGAATATTCTCTCCGGCCGTTCGGTCGACAACGTCTCGCCGCCGGCCCCGCTCTTTCTTACCGCGCTGCGAAACGGAACCGGCAGCAATGTGTCGCTCAAGTGGAACGGCGTGCACGTGAAGGATCTCGACAAGTACACCGTGTACCGCGCCAGCTCGACGGGTGTCACGCCGATCCAGGCCAACTTCCTCGCGAACAACAATGACACGCTGCTCGTCGACGCGGGCGCACCGCCGACCGCGCTCTACTACATCGTCACCGCGAGCGACATCCATCAGAACCAGGGCACCAAGTCCAACGAAGCCTCCGTCGCCGCGGCGACCGGCGTAGGCAACACGCCGGCCATCACCGCGCTGACCGTGCTGCAGAACCATCCCAATCCTTTCACGGGCGAAACCCAGCTCAGCGTGGGGCTGCCAGCACGAGGAGACATTCGCGTCGCAATTTATGATGTCACGGGAAGGCGCGTGCGCAGCGTTCTTGTGCCCGCACAAGAGAAGGGTTGGGACACGCTGCGTATCTCTGCGCGCGACGATCGCGGCGCGCCGCTTCCGAGCGGTGTGTACTTCTACCGCGTGCACGCCGGCAACGAAACGGTGACGAAGAAAATGGTGATCGCGCGCTGAATGAGGGTGTCAGAGGTAGCGCAGCCACGGGTCGGTGCGCGGTGCTTTGAAGCTTGCGTACCAGCGACACACAATATAGAGCAGCACGATTGTCACGGCCCACACGGCGTACAGGAGGCCAAGACTCCAGGTATAGCCTTCGGGTGGCGACCCGGCTGCCATCGGGTGATTCGCGAAGAGCCATGGGCTGATGCTACCCAGTCGAAGCCGCGAGACCACGAGCGCGAGCGCATGGATGAGCGGGATGTGCAAAACGTAGAAGAAGAACGGCACACGGCCGAAGACCGTGATCGCCGACGCCAGCCTTCCCCGCGCTCGTTCCGCCAGCGGAATCAGCGCAATGGTCGGACCCAGCGTCATCAGGAGAAAGCACAGCGACGCCGGATACTTGTTCGTGTTGAGGAATGAAAGCAGTGCCGGCATGGGAGCACCGCGAGGGCCCTGACCCGCCGTCCACGGATTCGGATCACCGTACAGATTGAAGCCGCGCAGAATGAGAAAGAGCGCGACAGCACCGAACCCGATCGTCAGGCACAGCCGGTCGCGACGTGAGGGTTCCATTGCGAGAATCTTCCCGAACGCAAAGCCCGCGGCCATCACGCCCACCCACGGAATGAGCGCGTAGAGAACGAAGAGAACCGGGCCGTCCCGACCGAAAACGATCGGCCCCGACCAGAAGCCGACGTACACGATCTTCCACAACGCCGCGGAGGTCGTCGCGCCGAGTGTCGGGCTGAGTCTTGCGACGTAGCCATCGAGAAGATTGTGCGCCGCGATGATGACGATGCCGAAGATGGCAACCGCTTTCACCGGTAGCTTCGCGAGTGCGGCCAGAAAGATCATGCACCAGCCAATGACCCAGATCACGCCGGCGAGCTCGTAGTGGCGAGAATCGAAGTTGAACGTCCACGCCAACCGGATCAGCGTCAGCTCGAGCGCAATCAACCACACGCCACGCGTCACCAGAAAGCGCGAGAGATCAGTGTGTTTGCGACCGTAGAACCAGGCGCTCGTCCCCCCGAGGAAAATGAATGCGGGTGCGCAGAAGTGGGTGATCCACCGGGTGAAGAAAACGCCGTAGCTGGAACCGCCTGCGGGAACGCCGGAGTAAACGCGAACATGGTCGATGGCCATGAGGACCATGACGGCGCCGCGAATGAGATCGATGGACGCGACGCGGGTGGCAACGCGGGTGGTTGCCGACGCTGCGATCGTGCTGGACATCGCGCGATCACTATAGCAGCGGCGGGCGCGCCCAGACAACGAATGACGCTTCTACCGGATGGCCGCGCGTGACTTCATCGAGACCAAGAAGATGGTGCTCCTCAAGTAGACGCCGTCGCAAGCCCCACGGGTAGCACGGCGACCGTCACCGTGCTATCCTGTGGGCCACGCGAGAGCCCCCAGCCTTATCACGGACTCCCGCCTGGTCGTCGACACCCGAAGTACGTCGGCCGGGTGTTCTCTTCCCAATCGACCGGCGCCGGCGCTGCACTCTTCCGCCTCGGAGGCCGCGTATGCGATTCCGTCTGCTGCTCTCTCTTCTCGTTGTCCTTCTTGTTCCGTTCACAGCGCACGCCCAATGGATCCTCAACGGGAAACCCATTTCGACGGCGGCAAACGCGCAGTCCACGCCGGTGGCGGTTTCCGACGGCGCCGGCGGAGCGATCATTGCATGGCTGGATGCCCGCGTCGCCCCCAGCCACATCTACGCCCAACGCATCGACGCCACGGGCAGCATCAAGTGGACGACCGACGGTGTGATCATCTGCAGCGCCATGGGCGGACAGTTCCAGCCCAGGATTGTCAGCGACGGAGCGGGAGGAGCCATTATCGGCTGGGTGGACTCGCGAGCCGGCAATTCGGACATCTATGCGCAGCGCGTCAATGCCTCCGGCGTGGTGCAATGGACAGTCGACGGCGTCGCGGTGTGCACCGCGACTCAGACGCAGACGAGTTTGTCGATGCTCGCCGACGGCAGCGGCGGGGCCATTCTCGCCTGGTCTGATGTCCGTAACCTCGTGAGCCAGGACATTTACGCACAGCGCCTCAACTCAGGGGGGCTTGCGCAGTGGAGTGTGAACGGCGTAGCGGTGTGCACCTCGGGTGGCAATCAGGATGGCCCTCAGGTTGTGACCGACGGCGCGGCCGGCGCCATCATCGCATGGCAGGACTTTCGCGGCGCCGCCTTGGATATCTATGCGCAGCGTCTGAACAGCTCCGGCACGGCTCAGTGGCTTGCGAACGGTTTGGGCGTTTGCACGGCGACCAACTCCCAAGGCAACGTGACCGCCGCATCCGACGGCGCGGGCGGCGCGGTGATGACGTGGGAGGACTTTCGATTCGGTGGCAGCGACGACATCTATGCGCAGCGCATCAATTCGGCGGGAACGCCGCAATGGACGACCGACGGCGTCGCGGCATGCACGCTGGGGAGCGAACAGCTCGGCCCGCAGATCGCGTGGGACAACACCACGGGTGCCAGTATCGTCTGGTACGACTATCGAAGCGGTTCCGCCGACATTTATGCACAGCGCTTAAGTCCCACCGGAAATCCGCAGTGGGCGCAGGACGGTCAGGCGGTGAGTACCCCCGTCAACGGCCAGGCGAACCCCGTTGTTGTATCCGACGGGTCGGGAGGCATAGTCACCGTGTGGCAGGATGCGCGTGGTGTCGCACTCGACGTATACGCGCAGCGCATGGATGCGACCGGCCTTCCCGTGTGGGCGACTGACGGCGTCCCGGTCTGCACGGCCGTGGGCGGACAGTTCAGCCCGTTGGCGGTTGTCGCGGATGGAACCGGTGGCGCTGTGGCGGTGTGGGTGGACAATCGCAGCTCGGCAAACAGTGATATCTACGCCCAGCACATCGACGGACGCTTCGGATACTGGGGCCGTCCGGATCCTGTGCTCTTCGCCGCCAAGGATGTCCCCGCCGACAACGGCGGCAAAGTGCGCCTCGAGTGGTATGGAAGCCAGCGCGATCAGTTGAATCAGCAGGTCATCTCGCACTACACCATCTGGCGCGCCCTCGACCAGGCCGCATACACAGCCGAGTCGCAAGCCGGCGTGCCGCAGGTGAAGCTCACCGATGTGAGTCGCGGATACAAGGGCGCGGCAATCCGTCACGAAAAAGCGCAGGCGACCGACTA
>DATEHD010000509.1:0-4857 GCA_035279765.1 Candidatus Krumholzibacteriia bacterium
AGGCGCACGGAACGAACGACTTCACCAGGAGGAAAAGAGATGCGGTACATGGTTCTTTCAAACTTCGGACTCGTGCTCAGCGTTCTCGCAGTGTTCGGCAAGAGCATCTGGGGCGTCATGGGCCAGAGCATGTGGGGCAACAGCACCTGGGGCAACAGCACCTGGGGCAATAGCACCTGGGGCAATAGCACCTGGAACAAGTAGTTCAAACGGTTCCGACGCCGCCGGAACGGTGACGATAACCGATTCACGGTGGCGAGTTCAACGGAAGGTGCCTGACTGTATCCAGAGCCCTGATCGTATGATTCGTGAGTCGTTCCCGAACCGCGTGGAATCGCTCAGACCGATGCCGGGGAGATCCACGCTGAAGAGCCCGCCTTTCAAGGCGGGCTCTTCGTTTTGGGAGACCTGTGTTAAGATAGCTTTACAGGTACCCCCATGGCACAGCGACCCCGCAAGAGTGGCGACATCCCCGATCCCATTGCCGAGCTGCGCCGGTTCAAGGCACCCAAGCCTCCCATGACTGAGACGGCGGCCACAGCCGCGCCGGCTGAGACGGAGCCGCGGCGCTTCCGCGATCTCCTGGACGTCGCCGTATCCCTCACTTCGACTCTCGAGCTCAAGGCCATCCTCGATGCCATCGTGGACGGGATCATTCGCGTAACCAGTTGTGAGCGCGGGTTCGTCATCCTGCGCGAGCCCGACGGAACTTTCGCCATGTATACAGGACGCTCCCGCGAGGGGGCCCCATGGGACGAAAACAGCGCGCGCGAGATCAGCCACACGGTGGTGGCCCGCGTGGTGGAGACGCACGAGGCCTTCATCGGCCTCGACCTGGCCGAGATCGACGGGATGCGTGAGCAAAAGAGCATTCTCGCCGAGCGCATCCGCTCCGCGGTGTGCCTGCCGCTCATCGACCAGGACCGGCTGATCGGTGTGATCTACGCCGACAGCACGCGTCCCATCCCGGCATTCAGCGAAGCCGACCGCGATGTGCTGCGCGCGTTCGGTGCGCACGCGTCGGTGGCGATCGCGCGCGCGCGGGCGCACGGCGAAATTCTTGACCGCGGCGAAGAGCTCGAGGAGCAGAACCGGCAGCTGCGCGAGCAGCTCGTGCAGCAGGTCAGCATGGCCGGCATGGTCATCCGCAACAAGCGCATGCTCGACGTGTTCTCGACCGTGGAGCGAATCGCCGGCATCTCATCCGTGTTGATTCACGGCGAGAGCGGTACCGGCAAGGAGCTCCTCGCGCGCGCCATCCACGCGCGCAGCCCGCGCAGCGGCGGCCCCTTCGTGGCCTTCAACGCCGCCGCGCTCTCACCCACGCTCGTGGAGAGCTCGCTCTTTGGACATCGCAAGGGCGCGTTCACGGGCGCCGACATCGACAAGAAGGGTTATTTCGAAGTCGCCAACGGCGGCACTCTGTTCCTGGATGAAATCGGCGACATGTCGTTGCAGATCCAGGCCAAGCTGCTGCGCGCGCTGCAGGAGAAAGAGATCGAGCGCATGGGCGAGGAAGGCCACGTGCGCAAGGTGGACGTGAACGTCGTGGCGGCGACAAACAAGGACCTCTCACGTCTTGTCGAGCAGCAGAAGTTTCGCGACGATCTTTTCTTCCGCATCAAGGTGGCGCAGCTCAATGTGCCGCCGCTGCGCGAACGCCCGGAGGACATTCTTCCGCTTGCTGAATTCTTTTTGAAGGGGTTCGCGGATGCGCGCAGTCAGGCCGCGCCGTCCCTGTCACGCGACGCGCGCGCGTTTCTCCTGCGTCACAGGTGGCCCGGCAATGTGCGCGAGCTCAAGAACATGATGGAGTGGGCTGTCCTCTTCCAGGACGAGCACGGCGTCATTGACGATGCCGTGCTGGCGCGCCAGCTCGAAAACAGCACGCCCGCTCCCGCGGCGGCCGCGGGCGATGGCGACGGGTCGCTGCGCCAGCTCATGGAACGCTACGAGGAGCGCACGGTGCGTGACGCGCTCGCCCGCAACGACAACAATGTGAGCGCCACCGCCAAAGCGCTCGGTCTCTCGCGCCAGATGCTGCACGAGAAGATCAGGAAATACGGGATCATCACCCGCGAGAGCTAACCGCTTCTCGATCTCGTCTCTTTCCCCGCCATCTCGAATGACTCGCTCTCGGTGACGCCCTTGCTGCGGCGCATGATGCCCGCCACCATGCCCACGACGAGCAGGAACACGGTCAACGTTACCAGGATGCTGGGCGCCGCCGGCATATCCATGCTCACCGAGGCCACGAGGCCCATGGCGCTGGCCACGAAGCCGAAGATCCAGCCGATAGTCATCGCCACTCCCGGCCGTCGTGTGGTGAGGAGCCCGGCGACCGCGGGAATTACGAGAAATCCGAAGACGAGCAGCACGCCCGCCATCTGCACGGCCGACGTCACCACGACTCCGAATGTCGCGTAGAAGAGCAGATCCCACAGGAAAATTTTACGGCCGCGCGCTTCCGCCCCGATGGGGTCATTGGTGATCTCGAAGAACGGCTTGCGCAGGAGCCAGTGGATGATGCCGATCACCGCAAACAGGATCGTCACGCGCAGCACGTGCTTCGGATCCACGGTGAAGAGCGAGCCCACCAGCGTTTCCTTGAGATGCTCGGGTCCTGACGGACTCTTCTCGAGAATCAGGAACACCGCCGCCTGCGCGGTCGCGAACACGATGCCGATGAACGCCTCGAGCGGAATGCCGCGCGCGCGCGCGCGCCCGCGCAGCCACGCGAATAGCGCGGCGCCCACGAAGGTCATCCCCAGCGCCAGCAGGTACGACGCCACCGGGTGGTGCTCGAGATCCAGCGCCAGCGCGACGGCAACGCCGAGCGCCGCCATCTGTGCCAGCGCCAGGTCGACGAAGAGCACGCCGCGGCGCACAATGTGAAAGCCGAGATACGCAAAGATTCCGGCCAGCACGAGGCTGATGATCAGCGCCGTGCGAAAGAAGGGCAGCGCAAACGCATCGGTAAGGGCGTGCATTACGACTCTCCCTTCACCGCGGTGAGCGCCTGCAGGACGGCGGCGATGTGCGCGAGATAGCTGCCCGGCTGCTCGCTGTCGCAGGAGAGCGGCACGATGACGGGGTGCACACCGGCTTCGCGCTCGAGGAATTTGCCGGCATCGGCGGAGAAATACGGCTCCTGGATCAGCACTGCGATCTTGCGCGACTTCGCAATGCCGACGAGGTCGGCCAGGTGTTTCGCGGTGGGCGGAATGCCGGGCACGGGCTCGGCCTGCCCCGCGATGTCGAAGCCGAACGCGCTTGCGAAATACGGCCACGAGCGGTGATACGTGAAGACCACGCGGTTGGGAATGGCATCGGCAATTTTCTTGTCCGCGTCGTACGCATCGCTGCACTGTTTTGCAAACGCATCCGCGCGCGATGTGTAATCCGCCGCGTGTGCGGGATCGACACGGCCCAACGCATCGGCGATGGTGTGGGCGATCACGCCGCCGTTACGCGGATCGAGCCAGTAGTGCGGGTTGCCGTTGGGGTGGACGTCGCCCATCGATGCATCCACGGCGCCCGTGGGTTTCTCGAGCACGTTGATGTTCGCCGAGCAGTCCACCACCACGATCTTGTCGTTGCGCGAGCCGTCGATGATAGCATCGGCCCACTGATCCAGTCCGAGACCGCCCTTCAGGTACACAGTCGACTTCGAGACTTTCACCATGTACGACGGCAGCACCTCGACGCGGTGTGCATCGGCGGTCGATTTGGAGATGGAGAAGCACTCCACCTGGTCGCCCCCCACGCTGCTCGCAATGGATGCCAGATCCGTGATGGACGCGGCGACCTTGATCTTGGCCGACGCGGCGGCGGGTGCCATCAGCGCGGCCGCGCAGACGAATGTGAGCAAGAGTTTACGCATTGGGTCCTCCTAGAATTGATGGGCTTTGTGCGGGCCCATGGAAAAAATGGCGCGAAGTGAAATGGTATTGATGGCGTCGGGGGTGGGGCCGCCGGCCAGGGCGCCCGGCATGTAGTGGTCCCAGTCGATACGAAACGCGGTGGTCTCCTCCATGAGAGAGAGGCCGGCCCACAGCTTGAGTGAGTCGTCCCACGGATTGCCCTCGACGGGACGCTGGTAGTGCTCGTAACCGCCACCGACGTTGTAGCGAATCTTGAAGTTGTAGTCGGCGTAGGCGTAGCCGCCGTCGGAATCGATGCGGTGCGTCGTGTATCCGGCGCCTGTCGAATCCCATCCCGCGGCGTCGAGCTCTTGGCGCAGGAATTCGGCCTGCAGGATCACGTACGACGTGTCATTACGAAACAGCTTCGCCTTGGCGTCGGCGCCGAAGACACTCGTGCGCGCATCGGCGGCAACATTATTGACTCCCGTCACCGCGGAGAGACCCACTTCGAGCCCGGAGCGATCGCCGATGCCGGCAAACCCCGCGAGCCGTCCGAAGGCCGCGGCGCGCGGCTCGTCCGCATGATCGCCACCGCCCGTGATGAGCGGATCGTTTGCCGCTCCGCTTGGCTCTCGCGCGATGCGGAAGCTGTCGCCCTGCAGCCAATCGGCGTACGCCGTAAGCGAGAAGTCGCCCGGCGCCGGAATGCGCCCGGAGACTTCCACGCCGGTTTCATTCAGGGATTCGTCGCCGGGCAGATAGGACGAGAGCACCCGAAAGCGATCGGCAAACGGATACGCGTGCGGATGCAGCGGGTTGAGTTTTCCGAACGGCACGCGGTACTTGCCGCCCTTGAGTGCCAGTCCCAGCGGCAGCCCGCGATTGAGCTGGAAATAGCCTTCCTCCACAGACGCCTGGTTCTGGTCGAACGTGAGCACGAAGGTACCGCTCGCATATGGATTGAGATACGCGTCGAACACGCCCTCCACTT
>DATEHD010000510.1:0-5826 GCA_035279765.1 Candidatus Krumholzibacteriia bacterium
CGGGTAGATCGTGTTGTACATCTGCGGCGTGACGTTGGCTCCGTTCACCTTGCCGACGAGATTCTTCTCATGACGGCTGCTGGTGGACTGAAGATCGAGACCCCACACGGCAAAAATTGTGATCAAGAACGCGACCACCACGACCCACAGGACGATCTTGGTGTTCTCGCGCATCTGCTTCATCATACGGACATCACCATTCCAGCCGGAGCGCCCACGGCGCACCGGAAAAGCTGCTCGACGAAAAGGCTAAGTGGCCAAGATACCACGGGATGCGTGGAAGTTCAAGGGCCAGACACCGGCGCGATAGCGCCGGAACGCGCCGCCACTTCCTTTTTGACACCTGCCCCACCCGATGATAGGTTGCGCCGGTTCACCGCGGTGAGAGGCGCGGCGCGCTTCAATTCAAGTCCTTCTACATACGCGAAACCATGAGGATCATCCCGATATCGCTGGCGCTCGCGCTGGCCGCGAGCCACGCGCAGAAAGCCGACGCGCCTTTCTGGCGCTGGCCGGTGCCGCTCGACAGGGCCGTCTCCTCCAACTTCTGCGAATACCGTGACGGGCGTTTTCACGCCGGGATCGACGTGCGCACCTTCGGCTCCGAGGGCGTGCCGTGCATCGCCATCTCGGACGGCTGGATCTCGCGCATGCGCGCGGGCTCGCGCGGCTATGGCAAGGCGCTGCACCTGACGCTCCCCGACAGCACGCAGATCGTCTACGGCCACCTGAGCGAGTTTGCTCCCGTCCTCGAGGAGACGCTCTACGCCGCGCAGATGAAGGACACCACCTTCAGCGTCGATATCCGCTTTCCACCCGATCGTTTCCGGGTCGCGGCCGGCGACACCATCGCGTATTCCGGAATGACAGGCACCACCGCGCCGCACCTGCACCTCGAGGTGCGCGACGCGCAGGAGCGCCCGGTGGATCCGTTCGGAACCGCGCTCGCCATTCCCGACGGTCTCAAGCCCTCCATCACGCGCATCGCGTTTGTGCCCCTGGCGCGCGCATCGCGCGTAAACGGTCGCTGCCTTCCCTGGGGGGAAGCGGTGCACCGCACGGGTGAGGGCCGCTATGTAATAGAGGACACCCTGCGCATCACGGGGCGGGTGGGTGTGGCGGCCACGGTGAACGACCGGGTCAACACCGAGTCCGGACGCCTGGCGCCGCACGCCCTCGAGGTGGAGGCGGACGGTGCGTTGCGGGCGCGCATCGTGATGAACAGGTTTTCGTTCGACCACCAGGTGGAAGTCGATCATCTGTACGACGCGGGGCTCTTGCGCGCGCACGAAGTTCTGCTCTTCCAGATCTGGAACACGGGCGCCTCGCCCTTCGACACCACGTGGGTGGAAGGCGGAGCCCTGCCGGTGGATACGACGCAGGTGCACCACGGCCGCGTGATTGCGAGCGACGCGGCGGGCAACAGCGCGGAGGTCGATTTTGTATTCATGTGTGGCGCCTTCGCAGCACGCGCACACGAGAAAGCGGACGCGCGCCGCGACCTCACCGTCGAGCTCGACGGCGCCTTTTTCCAGGACGGCTTCGCTGCGATTCCGACCAACGCCGCCACGCGCGCCGACGCCGATGCGCCGGCCGATGTGATCTTCCTGGACGCGAGGCACCTGGGCACCGCGGTGCGGCCACTGGCCGCCTATGCCGACCGTGACACCGCCGCACTGTGGGTTGCCGGGCTCCCGCGCCGCGAGGACCGCGACGTGCGTTTTCCCGCCCACGGCATCCGCCTGGGCATTCCGGCCGCCGCGCTGGCGTCCGACGCGGTGGTCTACGCGCGCGGCGCGGATGCATTCGCGCGCAACATCGACGGGATCGAGCGCCTCACGCGGCCCGTGCGCGTGGGCCCCGTGGGCTGGGTCCTGCAGGCGCCCATGCTCGTGCACATCGACATGCCACACCCCGGGGAGCACGAGTCCATGTACCGCTTCGACGACTACCGGCGCTCGTGGACGTTCATGCCGTCGATCGCGGACTCCACGGGCTGGAGTGCCAAGTCGGACCGGCCCGGCGTGTTCGCCGTGTTCCGCGACGTTGCGGAGCCGGATATCGGGAAGCCCTCGCTCGCGCGCACGCGTTCCTGGGCGACGGGCGCGCCGCGGCGCGAGCTGCGCATCCCCATCGGCGACGCCGGCTCGGGTTTCGACGAGCCCCGCTGCGTCGTGCGCGTGGGTGGGCGGCGCATGATTTTTCGCTGGGACTTCGTGGGAAAAAAACTCATTGTGCCGCTGCATGACGCTTCTATACTCGGCAAGCAATCCGTGAGCGTCGTCGCGTTCGATCGGAGCGGTAACCGGTCGTCGCGCAGCGCGACAGTCGACACCGGCGCACCCTGAGTCACGTCCCATGCCTTCACCATTCGTACATCTGCACGCGCATTCCGAGTACAGCCTGCTCGACGGCTCCATCAAGGTTGTCGACCTGGTGCGCCGCGCCAAGGAGCTCGACATGCCCGCGGTCGCGCTCACCGATCACGGCAACATGCACGGCGCCATTCATTTTTATCGCGCCGCGAAAAAAGCGGGGATCAAGCCCGTCGTCGGCATGGAAGCGTACATCACGCGCGGCAGCCGCCACGACCGCGGTCGCAAGAAGGGTGAGCCGTCGACCACGGACCATCTCATCCTGCTGGCGCGCAATCTCGAGGGCTATCACAACCTGGTGAAGCTCTCCTCCACGGCGTTTCTCGAAGGTTTCTACTACAAACCGCGCATCGATTTTGAACTGCTGGCCGCACATGCGGGCGGATTGATCGGCACCACGGCGTGCCTGCGCGGCACGGTGGCGCAGGCGGCGCTGGGGGAAGGCTTCGATCAGGCGCGCGAGGCCGCGTTTCGTTATCGCGACATATTCGGCGACGGCAACTTCTACGTCGAGATGCAGGACCACGGTCTCGAGCAGCAGAAGCAGCTCAACGAAATCTACCGGCGCCTGGCGAAGGAAACCGGCCTTCCGCTCACGGTGTCGAACGACGTGCACTATCTCGGCAAGGACGACGCCGAGGCCCACGAAGTGCTCCTGTGCCTGCAGACGGGAAGCGACATCGACGATCCCAAGCGCTTCCGCTTCACCACCACCGAGCTCTTTTTCAAAACCGCGGAAGAAATGCGCGCGCTGTTTCCCAACGACATCGGGGCGCTGGAGAACACAGTGGCGATCGCCGGGCGCTGTGATCTGCAGATGCAGGAAGGCACGCTGCACCTGCCGCGCTTTCCGCTGCCGGATGGATTCGCGAGCAATTCTGATTATCTCAAGCACCTCGCGTACGACGGCGCCCGCGCGCGCTACGGCGAAGTGACCGAGCGTATCCGCGACCGCATGGAGTTCGAGCTCTCCGTGATCGCGAAGATGGGCTTCGACGGATACTTCCTGATCGTGCGCGACATTGTGGATTACGCGCGCCGCTCGGACATTCCGGTGGGCCCCGGCCGCGGCAGCGCGGCGGGGAGCCTGGTCACCTACGCGGTCGGCATCACCGACGTGGACCCGCTTGCGCACGATTTGCTCTTCGAGCGCATGCTCAACCCCGAGCGCGTGAGCATGCCCGACATCGACATCGATTTCTGCTTCGAGCGCCGCGACGAAGTGATCCGGTATGTGATCGACCGCTACGGCCAGGACAACGTGTGCCAGATCATCACCTTCGGCACCATGGGCGCCAAGGCGGTCGTGAAGGACGTCGGCCGCGTGCTCAAAGTGCCCTTCGACGAAGTGGACCGCATCACCAAGCTCATTCCGGGAACGCCGGGCACCACCCTCAAGGATTCCATCGAAAAGAGCTCCGAGCTCAAGACGCTTGTGGAAACCGGCGAAGGCTACCGTCGTCTGATGAAACTCTCCTACACGCTGGAAGGGCTTTCGCGCCACGCGTCGACGCACGCAGCGGGCGTGGTGATCACGCCCACGCCGCTCGTCAACCACGTGCCGCTCTACAAGTCGAACCGCGACGAAATCACGACGCAGTACGACATGAAGAGCATCGATGCCATCGGGCTTCTGAAGATCGACGTGCTCGGCCTGCGCACACTGACCGTGATCGACAAGGCCCTGCGCATGGTACGCGAGAACCATGGCCGCACCCTCGCGGCCGCCGATCTTCCCATGGAGGACGAGAAGGCGTACGACCTGTTGCGCGCGGGAAAAACCGTCGGCGTGTTCCAGTTGGAAAGCTCGGGGATGAGAGAGCTCCTGAAGAGCCTGAAGCCCACCGGCTTTCACGACATCGTCGCCGTCAACGCGCTGTATCGTCCCGGTCCGCTGGGCAGCGGCATGGACAAGCAGTACGTCGACTGCAAGCACGGCAGGAGCGAGATCGTGTACGAGCACCCGCTGCTCGAGCCCATCCTGCGCGATACCTACGGCGTCATTCTGTACCAGGAACAGGTGATGCGCATCGCCAGCGAAATGGGCGGCTTCTCGCTCGGCGAAGCCGACCTTCTGCGCAAGGCGATGGGGAAGAAGCAGAAGGACATCATGGCCGAGCAGAAGAAGAAGTTCCTCGACGGCGCCAAAGCGAAGAGCATCAAGCCGGCCATTGCGGAGAAAGTGTTCTCGCAGATGGAAAAGTTCGCCGAGTACGGCTTCAACAAGTCGCACAGCGCCGCTTACGCCGTGCTCTCCACGCGCACGGCGTATCTCAAGGCGCACTACCCGGCCGAATTCATGGCCGCGACACTCACCAGTGAAATGGACAACACGGATCGCGTGACGGTCCTGATGGATGACTGCCGCGATCTGGGCATCGAGGTGGCGCCGCCCAACGTGAACACGGGCGAGGCGGATTTCCGCGCGCGGGACGGGCGCATCTATTATGGACTGGGAGCGGTCAAGAACGTCGGCGTGGCCGCGGTGGAGAGAATGGTAGAGGAGCGCGCCGAGAGCGGGACGTTCCGCTCGCTGGAAAATCTGTGCAGCCGCCTCACCGCGCGGCTCATCAACCGGCGTGTCTACGAGAGCCTGATCGCGGCGGGTGCGCTCGACACGCTGCCGGGACATCGCGCGCAGAAGCTCGCCGCACTCGACACCGTGCTCGAGCGCGCGGCGCGGCGCGCGCGTGACGCGGAGCGCGGACAGTTCGGTCTTTTCGGCGGTGACGGAAGTGAGCCTGAGGACGCGCCGCTTCCGGACGTGGAACCATGGCCGGTGCAGGAGCAGCTGCAGAAGGAAAAGGAAGCGCTTGGTCTGTTTCTCAGCGGGCATCCGCTCGATCGCTACCGCGACCTGATCGTGATGATCCGCACCACGTCATCCAAGGAGTTGCAGGACATGCCTGCCGGCGAGCGCGCCGTGCTGGGCGGTCTGGTCACGGCGGTCAAGTTCACGATGGACCGCAACCAGCGCCAGATGGCGTTCGTCACCATCGAAGACACGGAAGGACAGGCCGAAGTGGTGATGTTCAGCGACGTGCTCGAGAAAGCGCGGCGCTTCGTGGTGGAGAACAACGTGGTGGTGGTGGAAGGGCGCGTATCGCGCCGCGGCGGCGGCGACGGCAAGGTTCTCGTCAACACCCTCCTGCCCGTGGGTGCGGATCCGGCGCCGGCGTGGAAGGAAGTGCACGTGACCCTCGACCTCGACGCTACGCCCGAGAACACCATCGAAGACATGAAGCGCGTGCTCTTCGAGCACACGGGTGATTCGCGCGTGTTCTTTCACGTGCGCGAACAGGGACGCCGTGCCTACGTGATCCGCGCCCGCAGCCAGGGTGTGCGCGTCGACACGGCGCTGGTGTCCGGGCTCTCGGCCTCCATCGGCGCGCGCAACGTGCGCCTGATCCCCGCCGGTCTGGGCGCCTAGGCCGCGCCGTACCGACACGGA
>DATEHD010000511.1:0-4994 GCA_035279765.1 Candidatus Krumholzibacteriia bacterium
GAGTTACGAGTGCGCCGTGGTGTTGCATCCGGCCGTCGGTGACGACGGTCTGAAGACAAGCACGGCCAAATACGTTGATATCATCGCCCGCTCCGGCGGGGAGATCACGCGCGTCGAGACGTGGGGCAAACGCCGTCTCTCGTACGAGATCATGAAGCAGGCCGAGGGGACCTACTTCTTCTACAAGTTCCGCGGTGCCAACCAGCTCGTTGACGAGCTGGGACGCCAGCTGCGTATCGACGAACAGGTGCTGCGTCACATGATCACGCGCGACGAACAGGCCGAAGGCAACGAGGCCAGGCTGGATCCCGCCAACATCGAGATCTCACACCGCGCACCGGAGCGCGAGATGCGTGAGGAGGTGGAGCACCGTGGCGAGAGGTTCGAAAGGTTCGAAAGACACGAAAGGGAAGAAAGGCGATAAGCGGGAAAAACGCGAGAAGCGCCCCCTTCGCAAGAAGAAGTGCAAGTTCTGTCTCGACCGCGTCACGTTCCTTGACTACAAGGACGAGCGCCGTCTGCGCCGTTTCATGACCGATCGCGGCAAGATTGCGCCGCGTCGCATCACCGGAACCTGCGCGAAACACCAGCGCATGCTCGCGATGGCGGTCAAGCGCGCGCGTCTCATCGCGCTCGTGCCGTATGTGCGCGAGTATTACCGCTAGGCGCGGAGAAAGGTTAGAGAATCATGGAAGTCATTCTGCTCGACAGCGTGCTCAAGCTGGGTAATCGCGGCCAGACCGTGAAAGTGAAGCCCGGCTACGCGCGCAATTATCTCTTTCCGCGCAACCTGGCTCTCCCGGCCACCGAGGGCAACAAGAAGGTGTTCCAGGAGAACGAGCGTCACCTGATCAAGCGCGACATCGAGGCCGCCGCCGCGGCGCGCGAGCGCGCCGCGAAGCTCGGCGAGCTCAACGTCTCGATTGCCGTCCAGGTGGGTGACGAGGACAAGATGTACGGTTCCGTGACGAATCTCGACATCGTGCGCAAGCTCAAGGAGCAGGGCCACGAGATCGATCGTCGCGAAGTGTTGCTCGACGAGCCCATCAAGGCGCTCGGCGAGTACACCATCGACCTGCGTCTGCACCGCGATGTGACGACGCCGGTCAAAGTCCGGGTGGTGAAGGAATAGCGGGACGGTGACGGCGTGCTCGTCGTGATCATGGCCGGCGGCGTGGGAGAGCGGTTCTGGCCCTCCAGCCGCCGCCTGCATCCCAAGCAGCTGCTCGACCTCACCGGTCGCGGCAGCATGCTGCGGCTGACAATCGATCGCATCGGCGATCTGGCGCAGCCGGACGAGATCTACGTCTACACCAACCGCGAACAGCGCGACGCCGTGCTCGCCGATGTGCGCGGGCTTCTTCCCGAAGCCAACGTGATCGGCGAGCCGGAAGGGCGCAATACGGCGCCCACCATCGGCCTGGCTGCCATGGTGGCGGAAAAGCGCGGCGGTGCCGGCGCCATGCTGGTGCTGCCCGCCGACCACGTGGTCGAGCCGGCCTCCCGCTTTCGCGAGCTCGTGCGCGCGGGAGAAAAATTTGCCACGGCCCATCGTTCGCTGCTCACGTTCGGTATCGTCCCCACACGCCCCGAAACCGGTTACGGCTATATTCGCCCCGGCCCGGAGCTGTGGCACGACGGATCGGCCGTCGTTCTGCGCGCGGAGAAATTTCTCGAAAAGCCGGCGCCGGACCGTGCGCGCGAGCTGGTGGCGGCCGGGTGCTTCTGGAACAGCGGCATGTTCCTGTGGAGGACCGACACGCTCCTCGAGGGGCTGCGGCAGTATCAGCCCGACTTGTTCGCGGTGCTGGAGCGCATCGGCGCGGCGTCCGGAACGCGCCCGCTGGACGAGGTGTTGAATGAGGAGTACCGCCGCGCTCCGGCCATTTCCATCGACTACGGCCTGATGGAGAAGGCGGACAACGTGGCGGTCATGCGGGCCGATTTTTCCTGGAATGACGTGGGCAGCTGGGAGTTCATCCGCGACGTATACGCCGCGGATGCTGCCGGCAACGTGCTCGTGGGCGAGCACATCGCCATCGACGCCACCGGCAACACGGTGGTGTCCGGCGAGCGCCTGGTGGGACTGATCGGCGTGGAAGATATCGTGGTGGTGGATGCCGGCGATGCCATTCTGGTGTGCCGGCGCGACCGCGCGCAGGACGTGCGCAAGATCGTCGCTGAGCTCAAGCGCCGCGGTCGAAACGATCTGGTTTGAGACGGAGGTTGCTCGAGATGAGAAAGCATCTGGTATTGGCGACGGCACTGGTCCTCTTCATCGCACCGGGGTGTGCAAACAAGGCCAAGAAGGTGAGCGAGAAGGTGCCCGCGGACAAGCTCGTCGCCGAGGTGAACGACTGGCAGCTCTCCCAGGAGCAGCTCGAGGACGTGCTGCACCGCCTTCCCGACGAGCAGCGCGCGCGCTATTCCACGCCCGACGGCATGGCGAAGCTTGCGCAGCGCATGATGCAGGAAGAGATGGCCTACCGTGAGGCGGAGAAGAAGGGGTTCGACAAGCGCGAGGACGTCGCGAAGCAGCTGGAAGCGGCACGGCGCGACATTCTGATCGCGAAGTACATCGAAGAGGACGTCGACTCCAAGGCGCGTCCCTCGGACCAGGAACTTCACGAGTACTATGACAGCCATCAGGACCTCTACACCCAGCTCGAGCGCATGCGCGGCCAGCACATTTTCTCCAAGGACAAGGCCAAGCTCGAAGAGCTGAAGACGCGCGTTGAAGAAGGCGGCGAGAAATTCACGACACTCGCGCAAACTTATTCCGAGGACGACGTCACCAAGAAGGACGGCGGAGACCTCGGCTATTTCAACCCGGGCGGCTACATCAAGGGCATCGGCTTCTCGCAGACCTTCAGCGACCAGGTATCGGTCATGGAGCCGGGCAAGATCTATGGTCCCATCAAGTGGGAACAGGGCTATTCGCTCGTGCGCATCAATGAGAGAGTCCCCGCTGAGGTGATGCCGTTCGAGAGCGTGCGCGACGATATCGCCAAGAAGATGTCGGCGGACAAGCTCGATGCAGTGCGGGACCAGGAGTTCGCGGTAATTGCCAAGAACTACACCACGCACAATCTCCTGCAGGAGAAGCTGGACAAGGGCCAGCGCAGCCCGCAGGAGCTGTTCGACTTCGCGCAGAACAGCTCGGATCCGCAGACGCGCATCAACGCGTTCCAGCAGATCGTCGACAAGTTCCCGCAGGACAAGGTGGCGCCGCAGGCGATGTTCATGATCGGTTTCGTGTATGCCGAGGAAGTGAAGGATCGCGTCATGGCCGACCACACCTTCACCACGCTGATCGAGAAGTATCCCGACAGCGAAATGGCGAAGACGGCGCGCTGGATGATCGACAATCTCGACGAACCGATGCCGAAGTTCCAGGACCTCGACGACCTGAACAAGCAGATCGACAAGAAAAAGGGCAGCTAGCGCGCGATGACCAACGAGGGCCACTTCGTCCGGGTTTCAGTGAGTGGAATGGCGCGTGATCCGCGCGACAATCCGGTGGTGCTCCTGAAAAGCGACGAGGGTGACGACGTGCTTCCCATCTGGATCGGGCACGCCGAAGCGATGGCCATCGAGCTGCACCTGAAGGGCACCCATTTCGAGCGCCCGCTCACGCACGATCTCCTGCGCACGCTGATCGAGAACCTGGGCGCTTCGGTTGTAAAAGTGGCGGTCACCGATCTGCGCGAAGGAACATTTTTCGCGAAGATCCACCTGCAGCGCGGCGATGAGTTGTTTGTCGTCGACGCGCGCCCCAGCGATTCGGTGGCGCTCGCGCTCAAGTGCAACGCACCCATCTTCGTCGCGCGCGACGTTTTCACCGCGCACAAGCGCGCACTCGAGCCCGATCCGGGACCCGCACCCGGGGGCGACGACGAGCTGCGCCGTTATCTCAAGGATCTCGACCCGGGGGAGTTCTGATGTCGCGATTCATTCGGTTACGCACGACTGCGTTGGCGGCC
The DNA here is from genome assembly GCA_035279765.1 of Candidatus Krumholzibacteriia bacterium. Taxonomy (GTDB): domain Bacteria; phylum Krumholzibacteriota; class Krumholzibacteriia; order WVZY01; family JAKEHA01; genus JAKEHA01. The sequence goes on from DATEHD010000511.1 coordinate 3,984, forward strand.
GTTTTGTTTCTCCTGTCCGGCTGCGCCACGATGGGCGGCAAGGGCGCAAGCTACGGCCCCGCGGAGCAAACCCGCGCCGAGGAGCTCTTCGCCTCCTTGCAGGCGTCGGTGAAGGCCAATCAGACCGACAAGGCCGCGACCACGGCGGCCGAGCTCATCAACTCCTATCCGCGCTTCGCGCGCACGGACGAGGTGTATTTCCTCGCCGGCCAGACCGCCGACGCACAGTCCCGCTTTGCACAGGCCGCGACGTACTACGACCATCTTGCCAACGAGTATTCGACGAGCGCATTCCGTGTGCAGGCGCTGAGCGCCGCCGCCGACGACTATCGCAAGCTCAACGACGCCTACCGCGAGACCGAGCGACTGCTCATGCTGGAGGCGTCGGCGCTCGACCAGAAAACGCGTGAAGCCAACGGACGCCGGCTGCAGGCGGTGGCGCAGGAAAATCTCACCGTCGCGCAGGTGGACGAGCTGGCGAAAAAGTACCCGCATTCCGCGCTCTCACGGGATTCGCTCCTGCGCCAGGCGCGCGCTGCCTACGCCAACGGCGATTTCGACAAGAGCTACGAGATGGTGTCGTCGTACCTGGAGCAGGTGCCGAAAGATGAAAGCGCCGAAGACGCGCGCCGACTCCTCGAGAACGCGGCTGAGCGCCGCCAGACGCCGCCGCCGGGCCCCGCCACCAAGGTGAGTGCGGACCACGTCGGATTGATTTTTCCGCAAACCGGATCGCTTGCGCTTTACGGACGCCTGTTCGAGCAGGGCGCCAAAGCGGCCGTCGACGAATACAATGAGAAGGCGTCGCGGCATGTCGTGCTTGTCGAGGCCGACTCGCGCGGGAGCGCCGTGGATGCCGTGAAGGGTGTGCGCAAGCTGGTGGTGGAAGACGGCGCGGTGGCGGTTGTCGGCGACGTGTTCACGCTGCCCGCCATTGCCGGCGCCATCGAGTGCAATGCGTGGCGGGCGCCGATCGTGTCACCGGTGGTGGCGTCGGATGACCTGGTGGAG